>NZ_CP023777.1:4755000-5055000 GCF_002557795.1 Chitinophaga caeni
AAACCCAAGTTCCAGGATTTTGTTTTTTCCCAACCCAAGTCAGGATATGGCAATGACTTAATATTCAAAACGTACTGCTTAAAGATCGGGCTTAAGCCACCATCAGTAGCGATCAGGTAAGGAGATACGGCTTCTACGGCATTTCCCTGGTAACCGTAGGTGGCATACAAATCCAAGGCATTCAACCAAGACAGGTTACGCAACGGTTTTTCGTTGGCCGCACGCCATCTACCACCGATCGACCAGGTGGGCTGGAAACGTTTGTTTTTATCCTGTCCAAACCTATTAGATGCATCCAAGCGGGCGTTAAAATTGATGATATACCTGGAATCATAGCCGTACACACCAGAAAAGTATTCGCTTACATAGTTACTGGTTTGATTCACGATCTTGGAATTCAAACGCATTTGTTCATGCAAAGAAGTTGCGGGTGTAGCACCTAAATAAGTTGGATTTAGCGGCAATGGAGCGTAGGTCTCACCCCTGTAGCGTAAATAACCGTAACGGGTATTGGAATTGCTTTCCAAAGTACTGGAACGGGCTTCCATACCGAGTTGTACGGTAACGTTATGTTTCTTTGCAAACAACTTGTTATACACCAAGCTGTTGCGGAAAGTATAGCCCCTGTTGGTAGCATTTTCCAATTGGATCAAGCCACCGAAAGGCAACATGGTGGAAAGCTCCTGCGGCGAATTAGAAAGCACGGAACCGAACTCATATCCACGGATTTCGGTAATATAGTTTGATAATTCCGTAGCATAAGATTTCACGTTACTGGAAGCGCTGTTATATGATAATAATCCCTGGTATTCCAAGCCTTTCCACAATTTCAAACGGGTATCTAAAGTAGCGCTTAAGTTAGTGGTCATATTATTATTGCCGGTATTATTAATTTCATTCTGAATATTATAGAGATAGCTTGATTTCCCCGGGATCGCGGAACTAGTCGTCCCCCTTTTTTCATGGAAAAACAAGGTGCCGTCATCGTTGTACATCGGGATTGTCCTTGCCGTATTGTAGGCATAATCAAAAGGATTCACACCGTAGGCAAAACCATCCGCTTCCCGCATGCTACCATTTAAAAGTAAATTCACGGTCAAACGTTCCCCGAAACGCATCGTGGTATTAGATGCGGCAGAAAAAGTTCGCAAGTCGTTCCCTTTAGCTTCCCCATTTTGTTGCTGCATACTTAGCGAAGTACGGTTCACGATTCTTTCGTTACCACCGGAAACACTGACGCTATGGTTTTGGCTAAAACTGTTGCGGAACAACAAGTCAAACCAATCCGTATTCATATTTTCCATCTTACGGTACTCCTCGATATAGGTAGCGTAGTCTATTTCCTTGTTTTGTAACTTACGGATCAAACCGCCGTAGCCAATCGGTAAGATATCGAAGGTGTAACTATCCCTCGACTCGTATAGTTCCTTCGAGAACTGCATTAATTCCTGCGAGTTCATCAAGTCATACATACCATAGCGCGGACGTTGCCCTACAGATAAATTATTAGTATAGGCAACAGCCAATTTGCCGGGACGAGCCTTCTTGGTTGTTAATACGATAACGCCGTTAGCAGCCTGCGAACCGTAAATAGCAGTTGCAGAGGCGTCTTTCAGCACGGTGATCGTTTCAATATCGTTAGGGTTCAACCAGGATATAGCATTGGAGGCGATCAATCGTAATTCACTCATATCGCCTGCCAAAGAACCGTTTCCATTCGGGATCGGCAGCGGGTCTCTTTGGATAACCCCATCTACTACCCAAAGCGGTTCCTGGTTGCCGAGAATGGTAGAAGTACCGCGGATCCTGATCTTAGGCGTTGCTCCTACTTGGCCGGACTTCGTGATAACCGACATACCCGGCACCATACCTTGTAACATTTGGTCAATGCTCGTTTCACCGGCCACCTTGATATCATCCGCCCTCAAAGAGTATACGGAACCAACGTAATTACCTTTATTGACATTCATATAGCCGGTAATAACAACATCACCCATTTCCAGGTCTTTCCTGTTCATGATCACATTCAATACCAGGTTTTCACCTGTATTACTATTGATTAAAGCGGCATGTGATTTCTTAAGGGGATAGGCGGTATAAGCATTATTACCAGATTTACGGATGCCAATTTCCATCGTTTCAAAACCGATCATTGATACGATCAGTACCGCATCATCGGGAAGATTATTCAGGAAAAAGCGACCATCCTGCCCGGAAATCGTCCCCATCGGTGTTGCGGAGTTCTTTACCCTGATCGATACGCCCGGCATTACTTCGCCGGAAGATGATTTAATCACCCCGGAGATAGATCCCGGGGCTTGCTGTTCCGTAACAGCGGGAACATCCTGTATTTCTTTCCTGGATAGGACGATCGTCTTATCCTTGATCATATAGGTAACGGGAAAATCCTTCAATACCACGCCGAGTAATTCCTCCAATGGCATATCCTTCACGTTGAGGCTTACCATCTTCGACAGATCCACGGTATTCGAATTACTGAATACCACGTAGCCTGTTTGTGATTTGATTTCGGAAAAAACATTTTTTAACGGGATCGTTTTGCCCATCAAGGTCACCTTCTGGGCTAGGCCAGCAGCGCTGGTTTGCAAGAATGCAACCGTTAATAAGATGGTGGTCAATCTCATAGCCTTCAAGATTTTGGTCAGACCCCTAAATTTTCCGGCATTCCCGGGGGGCCAATAGCATTTTTTTTGCATAAATTGCAAGTGATTTTGGTTTTTAATTAATGTGAATTACAAAGCTCTTTAATGATAAAACCGGATCATTTCAAAACGTCGTGGCCGCAATCCGCGACGTTTTTTTTTATAATGGTTGGTTTTTGACAGGGCACAAAAGTTCCCTACCTGGCCAGGTTCTTCAACCTGCCGGGCAAAATCCGGTCATCCATTATTCGATACAATTAATTATTTATTCAATACGATCAGCCTTCTTCCATCGATCTTGAAGTCTACATCTGTTCTCTTTAATATCTCTAACATGTCGTTTAGTTTCATCTGGCGATTAATTTCACCGACGAAAGTGATATTCGGTATTCCATTCTCGTAAACTACTTCTATGTTGTACCATCGCTCTAGTTGTCGCATAGCTTCCTCTAAAGTGGCGCCTTCGAAGTTGAAGAGACCATTTTTCCAGGCCAATATTTTCTCTAGATTCACTTGTTGATGTACCCTGATGTTAGCATCCGGTTTGGCGGCATTTATAATTTCCGCCTGTTGGCCGGGTTGTAGTACAACCCCGTTTTTTAACACGTTCGAAACCCTGACACTCCCCGAAACCAGGGTCGTGGTAATCGTATTTTCGTTATTATAAGCATTCACGTTAAAATCGGTACCGAGAACCTCTACCAATGCCCGGTTATCGATGGCCACCCTAAATGGCTTCGATGCATCCGGCGCTACCTCGAAATAAACTTCACCATCCACTTCTACCCTCCTTTCATTTCCAAGAAAGGTAGTCGGGTAGCGGATAGAGCTGGCGGCATTCAACCAGGCGATCGTACCATCCGGTAAAGTTACCTGGAATTGACGCCCCTTGGGAGTTGTCATGGTATTATATGCCAGGGCAGCATTTACATGGGAATTATTACTATATATCAATGATCCGTTAGCAAGCATCACGGAAGTACCGTTTTGTTCAGCCACCTCTCCATTTTCCAGGCTGTCGAGTACCACTTGTTTACCATCGGACAAAGTAAGGATCGCACCTTGTTTTCCCGGCGAAATTTCGGCTTGTTTACCAACGATCATGGTAGGTTCCGGCGGCTTGGGGCGCAATAATACCAGGCCTGCGCCGATCATCAATACCGCGGCGGCCGCAGCCCACCACCATTTACGGCGGGAAATACCGATAACTTCCCTTCCAGCGAAAGCCGGGACTTGTTCGGCAATTTTCGCGGCAATTTTATCCGGGTTATAATTGTAGAACTGTTGCAAACCCGGCAACAATTCCTGCGGATCGGTCACAGATTCAAAAATCCGGCGGTTCTGTTCAGAGGCATTCACCCAAGTATTTAAAATTACCTGTTCTTCATCCGACAAATTATTTTGCAGATGCTTGTGAATTAATTCAATGATATGCTGATCCGTGAAGCCCATATACTATTAAAACAACTAAGTCGGCATTTTATACCGTACGATTTCAAAAAAATTCTAACTATTCAGAAAAGTCAATGCTGTAGCCAATATTGGCCATGCCACTAATTTATTTTTCAATAAGTTGGTCCTTAGAATGGCCAGTCCTTTTGCTTTTTGATTTAAAACGGTCTGGTAAGCCATATCGAGTTCTTCCGCGATTTCCTGCGGACGTTTACCGTCTATTATAGACAAACGCACGACCGCGCTGCATTGTGGCGGCAATTTTTCAATTTCCCGGTAAATAATTTGTAACACTTCGGATTTGATATATGCCTTTTCAACATCAATGGATAACTTTTCGGAGCCTAAGGCAATAGATTGATGAACGGCCTGGTGGCGCTGTTGTGATTTCAAAAAATTGAGGGCGGCATTTTTGGCAGCCGTGTAAAGAAAAGATTTCAATCCCGGTAAAGAAGGGAATTGCTCCTTCCGTTGAAAAGCCTGGATAAAGCATTCGGAGACGATATCTTCCGCGGCCAAAGTGTCTGCTACTATTTGATCAGTAAAATAGCAGAGCGGCCGCATATACAGTTCGTAAACCTGCTGCAAAGCCCAACGTTCTCCCCGCTGAAATGAAGAAATCAGCGCTGATTCATCGTATGAAAGATTGGTTGACAATAAGTTATTTTAGGTGCTATTCAAAATGTAAACTTTGTCAAAATTAAGCAAAGAACAAAGTTCGGATCGCAAAATATTATTTTTCACATAACTATAGATTCCATTTATAACATTTTATTAGCACAAAAATATAACTAGATGAGTTTAAAGGGTTTGGACTCCTAATATGTTACGGCTTTTTTCTTGGAAATAGCATTGAATAACAAGGTATCATGTAATGTTCACATAGATTTAAATACTCACATAAAATAAAATCGGCCTGTGTAAACATTTACACAAGCCGATCCCAGATGCTTTTGAATGGCATTGGTATTAATTAAACCCGGTTTCCGTAATATTAAAATCAATCATTGTTGTCCGACTAAAAATGCTTTAAAGGTACTTAAATTCCTTACCTGGTCAAGGATATAAGCGAAGGATGATACATTTACCCCCCGCCAAGAGAACCGTGGAACTTCGCACCGTTGATAGCGAAGGGTAGCTTGGCCATACAGTAGTAGAAAGGCTAGATCGAGCGATCAAATTGGTGGCCGTAATGGCCAATTTGTGCCCTTTTTGGGTACTCTTTTTTGGGTAAACAAAAAAGTACCAGAAACGAGCAGGTGAACATTGAATCGAACTATTGAGGGATCAAATTGCTCCCCGGTTAAAATTTAGTCGGACAATAATTTAAATCAATAATTTATTTTATACACGACATAACCCTCTCCATAGTTTTCCGGATCGTGATTCACCAGGATATTTGATTGACCAAATTCACCGTTATACCTTTTCAAATTACCTATGGAGTCGATCAACTGGTCCAGCTTTGATTCCATATCCGTATTATTCAAGCGCAATGAATATTTTCCGGAGTACTTATACCCACTTGAATCTTTACTGATTAACGAAGACACACCAAACAATTGAGAGTTTAATACCCTTAATGGAAACATTGCCGTATCCATGCGTTTTTCCGAAGCATAAGTTTTCATGTATCGAAAAGTATATAAAGGCCCATCTTGTGTACCTTTTGGAGCCATTTCAACAACGGCCTTTACAATATATGTATAACCAATTTGCCTTTCGGGAAAGCCCGTTAAGGAAGTCCCTACCTGTCTCGTACGATCGCTATTCAAATAAATTTGAGCATCCGCTCCCTGGGAATAATGATCCAGAAACAGGTTAACAACATCCCCATCGTCAGGGTCACTAGGATCGAATCCTCCCTTGGAACATGCAGATAAAAGAAACAATAAAATCAAGCCGTAATAGTAACAATTTTTCATTTAGGTCGTCTTTAGGTTAAATAAGCTTTTTTATGAAACGTAAAAGTAGCTGTAGAAGTTACAGGCCTAAGATATAGGAGGATATTAACATCAAACACGCCTGTTTCTCCATTTCATTTGAAAATAATACCTTGCAACTTATAAAATTGAACGACATCTGATTATGAAAAGTATCTATATACTAATACTGACCTTATTTACAGCCCATGCCAGCCTTCATGCGCAAAGCAAGGAAAATGAGATTCCATTCCAACTGCTCCCTTCCGGTCACCTACTGGTAAAAGCAAGCGTAGAGGGTATTGAGGGCAATTTCATCTTCGATACCGGCGCAGGCATTACTGTTTTCGTCAAGCAATTTTCTGATAAATTGAAAGCGTTGAAGAAAGAAGATGGTGGCTATACTGGCTTCAGGGCTACCGGTGAAAGACTTGATATCGACTTATACCAAGTGAAAGATTTTAACTTGGGACCCATTCATAAAGATTGGCAAGAGGTAAGTTCCATCGAAGCGAATTTCGGTGGCTTGGATGGTATCATCGCGTTAAAATTTCTCGAAAATACGGCCTTTACGATCGATTATGAAAAGAAAGTCATCAGGCTTGAAACGGCCGGCAGCATCCGGGAGATTAAAAAGTCTGCGCAAATATTGCCCGTACAATTAGAGCAATCGCGGGATAAGTCGCTTACATTATTCTCATATTTCAAAGTCAATGATACATTAAAGCTGCAATTCTCTTTAGACAGCGGTGCAGGTAAAGATGTGTACCGCATCAATGCCAAGTACATGGAAGCTCTCGGCATCGATAAATCGGATACAGCCCATGTAAAAACTATTACAAAGAAAAGCGAGGTAGACGAGAATTTCGTATCCCACATATACCTCGCACAAGTTAAAAAACTGGCTTGCAATAATACTGCCAGCATCGGGATTGAAAATTTCCGTGCACAATTCCTGGAAGGATTGATTTACGACGGTATCATCTGGATCAACTGGTTAGGTTCCAAGATTACATTCAACTTGGATGAGAAAGAATTATTGATACAGCGCTAAGCTTCTCCGTGGTTGTTAGTAAAAAGCGTCAACAAATGTGTCAGCGCTTCCCCGGAATGTAAAGCTTCCGTTTGTTCCAAGGTTAAGCGGGTAATCCCAGATGCCCGCTTACACATGATCCCCTCGAAGGCGGCGATCGCTTCCAACCGCGTGTTATACCCGGGATCCACCAGGCATTCATATAGCTCCAATGCATCCTGCATAGCCATGTTCACCCCTTCTCCGGCATATGGCGGCATCCTGTGTGCGGCATCCCCGATCATCGTTAGATTAGGCAATGAAGCCCAAGATTGATCAAGCGGATAATGATACATCGGTCTCGGTACAAAATAGCTTTCATCCGACTGGAACAACTCCCACCAAGATTCAGACCAGGTATCAAAACTAGCTTTAAACCAATTAAAAACCGATGCACGGCTATTAAAATCCACTTTACCGGAACTGGCCCAATCTTCCGGGGTTTTACAACCGGTATAAAAGGATAAACTACCGTCTCCTTTCGCACTCAGAATAAGGCTTTGCCCATTCGAAAGTGCAAACACTTTACCGCCTGCCGTTAGATTAAATAAATGCTTTGCATTATGCTCTGCCCGGTAAATATTTCCTTCAACAACAGAGATACCTGAATAGACCGGCTGAATGGCCGTGATATATTTCCGCAATTTGGAATTAGCTCCATCGGCGGCAATTACCAGGTCAGCAGTTGCGGTGCTACCGTCTTTAAAGTGCAACAACCAACCCTCCCCACGGGCTTCCATGCTATCAAACTGTCGATTCCAAAGGATGGTTCCCGGTTCCAAAGAATCGATGAGTAGATCCCTTAATGGTCCCCTATCTATTTCCGGGCGGAAATAAGCATCATCGAAGGCATCGATTTGCTTGGACTCATGATCGTCGAAATGCATTTTTAACGCCGCATCCACTACCTTGACTTTATCTGCACCTGGTCTGTAGCGCTTTCTAAATTCCGGCATTAGCCCGGCCACTTCCAAGGCTTTTAAACCGGAATCCCGGTGCAGGTCCAAGGTTGCCCCTTGCTGGCGCACCTCCCTATCAGCATCCCTTTCCAATACATTTACCCGGCAGCCCGCCTGCTGTAATAGTTTTGCTAAAGTGAGCCCCCCGGGGCCACCTCCAACGATAGCTATTTGTTGCTCTTGAATATGCATTTCCATGTTTTTTATTATTAAAGACGAACGTAACGACATTATATTTTATAACAACGTTATTTTTTTTGAACAAAAAAAAGCATCTTACAGGATGCTTTGTATAAAACGATCGATAAAGCTCATATAGCGTTTTTTCGAAGATCTTGGGCTAGCTTGTCCCTTTTCTTTATAATTGAAATTCAACATGGTATGGATGCATCCCCTTCTTAAACAGATCCAATTCAACACGTATTCTTGTACATCCTCTTTACCTGTCAGTGATTTAAATACTTGCTGAACCAATTCCATACCTTTTTCAGCGCCCGGGTTCTTTGGTTTCCCCATATTGAACATCAGGTTATATAAAGCCATGTGCTGCACTGCGAAATCCCAATTTATTTCCGAGAGTTTTCTCAATTGTTGTGCAGGATCGCGTTCCTTCGAAAGAATTTTCTGTAATTGCCGCGATAAGGATTCGAAGCCTCCCGTTGCTAATTCATCCAACAAGGCTTCTTTACTATCGAAATGACTATAAACGATCGAAGTCGTGTATTCGATCGCATCCGCTATCCTACGGATGGTTACTGCCGTCCAACCTTCGTCTTCAGCAATTTGGAGCGCTGCTTTGAGGATGCGTTCCCGGATTTGTTGTTTTTCGCGGATTTTGCGTTCGAGATGCTTCATTTTCGTAACAATGTTACACAAAGTTACGATGTTATTTTATGTTTTGGTGAATTTTATTTCTTTTAAGCGTAGAGCCAAGCCATGCCTTGGCTCTACGGTTTTTCACCTCTTTATCAACTTCTTCTTTACGGCTTTCGTCCAAATTTTATACCCGTCGGCATTCATATGTAACATATCTTTCACGAACAATTCGGGCCTGGATTTACCATTTTTAACCATCGGGGAATAAACATCTACGAAACTGGCATTATCTAAAGCCTTGATATACTTCTTTATCAACTCGTTCGCCTTTTTACATTTATCCATATATTGATCCCGAACGGGGCTGGGTTTCATCGCGATGTAAACAATGGGTACGCCGGGAATCTTTTTACGGACCAGGTTTATCAAGTCCACAGTTTTTTTCAGGATCAATTCAGGACTTTCATCCTCCTTGGGCAGATCATTCTCACCTACATATAAAACAATTTGACGGGGAGCATAATCAAAGATCAGGTCATCACTGAAATAAATAATGTCATCTATAACGGCTCCGCCTATTCCCCGGTTAATTACATTATAAGAACCGAATACGCGCTGTAAATCGTTCCACTTACGGATGGAAGAACTTCCAACGAAAAGGATAGGATTATCGACAGGCTTATAAATCTTATCGTATTTCTTGATAGTTTTAACATCCGCTTCAAAACGGTGCTTCTCCTGTGCAAACCCGTAGCATACAAAAAGTAGCTGTAGGATGATGAATAATGTTCTCTTCATAATATCTGTTATAATCTGTTAGCTATATTATACTTTCTCATTCTCCAAGGCGATTACTTCCGCTTCTTCAATGCCATGCTGATGATGTTTTCCACGGTGTTCTACCACGGATTTATATTGCTTCACATTGATTAACTTTTCGTTTTTTGCGATTACGATGGTTGCCACCGTATTCCCGATCACATTAATCAAGGCCCTGCCTTCACTCATAAAACGGTCTACACCGACCAATAAAGCCAAGCCTTCTAACGGAATGATTTTCAATGCTGTTAAGGTGGATGTCAATACCAGGAATCCGCTACCGGTAACTCCCGCGGCGCCTTTACTGGTCAACATCAGCACACCGATAATCGTCAGCTCCTGGCCGAGCGTAAGATCGATATGAAACAACTGTGCTAAAAAAATAATTGCTAAGCTCAGGTAAATACTCGTTCCATCCAAGTTGAAACTGTAACCCGCGGGGATCACGAGCCCAACAACACTTTTATGACAACCGGCGGCTTCCAGTTTTTCCATGACATTCGGCAATACGGCTTCGCTGCTGCTCGATCCCAGCACAATGAGAATTTCGGATTTGATATAACCTAGTAATTTCCATAAGCTGAATCCATTCAACTTCAATATCGAGTACAGCACTACGAAAATAAACACTAATCCAGTCGCGTAAAAGGTAATTAATAATTTCCCAAGCACGGCCAGGGTATCAAAGCCGAACGTCCCGATCGTGTATGCCATCCCACCAAAAGCGCCCAAAGGGCTCACCCTGATCACGATATGCAGGATATTAAACAGCACTTGATTGATCTTCTCACAGGCTTGCACAACGGTTTGCCCGGTGGAGCCCATCTTGCCTACGGCCAATGCAAATAATATCCCGAAGAACAACACTTGCACGATATCACCTTTCGCGAAAGCTTCGACCACGTTACCCGGGATGATATGCACGAAGAACTCCATCCAATCTATTCCACCTGTTGCGGAAGCAACTGCGCCGGCGCCTTCATGGGCCACCTTTGCGGCATCTACTCCCGAACCCGGTTTAATCAAATTTGCGGTAATAAGGCCGATGATGATGGCGATCGTCGTGATAATTTCAAAATAAACGATCGCTTTCAAACCGATGCGGCCCACCTTCTTGATATCCCCCGCTTTGGCGATTCCCACCACGATACTAAGAAAGATTACCGGCGCGATAATCATCTTGATCAGGTTGATGAACATATCGCTGATATGCTTTGCCGTGGGTGCAAAACCGGGAAAATAATGTCCGACGAGGATGCCTATCACGATGGCTATAAGCACCTGTACATAAAGTGTTTTCAGGTATTTCACTATTTTTTCAATTTATGGGTTCATCCCCCTGGCAAATTGCATGTGAATGATCTTTCTGTGATAACTAGTAATTGTTATTTAAAAATGGGTCGCGATACTAAGGGGTATTCTATCGCGACCCATTTAAGGGCATTAATGGTAACCGGGATTCTGATCGATCACCCTCCCGGTATTCGAATCGATAAAGTCTTGCGGGATCGGGAACAATACCGGGGTTTCATAATCATTCATCCCCCTGGCATCGCGGCCTGCAATTTCATTGTACTGGCGCATGCGTCGTTTGAAGTAATTGTTGACATCCCTTTCATCTCCCCCGTTTTCCTGGCTTACGCGGATAAGCGTGTGCCTGCGCTCTTCTTCGGAAAGCAGTTCGCGGCTGCGTTCGTCTAATATCAAATCCAAACCGGCGCTATTCAAATCTGCCACTGAAATTGATGATGCCTGCGAGCGGTTGCGTACTTTATTGATCCAAATGATCGCGTTTGCGGGATCATTATTCTCATACAATGCTTCCGCGTACAATAAATAGGTTTCTGCTAAGCGAACATAAGGTACATCAGCATAAGAAGCATCTGCATCTCCGCGGGATGCGATCGTTTGCGTATAATCCCATTTACGGGTTGTTGGCCATTTATAATTTTGTATAGTAGTCCTGTTGTCGTCTAACATGGCCGCGGTAAGCGTCGTATCTATAGGACTTTTCCCATTTGGCGCGTACTCCACGATACTGCCGGATGCATCTTTCTCGTAAATCTTCCATACCATTGCGTATTCAGAAACTCGATCATCTATTGTGCCCTGTCCTTTATAGTTATACAGCCTGATGGCGCCCAATGAAGGCACACACCTTCCGGCGCCTTTTCCACCATTAACCAACCAAAACATTTGCGGCAGGGTAACTGCGCCGCTAACATACTCCGGTGCATTCAAATTACTCTTGCGCATCACCACATCGTTGGAGTAATAATTCTTGTAAGTACTCTTGATATAGATATCTGATGTTCCATGCGATTCTACCTCCGGTTCGGTATTCAGGAATGAGTACAACACTTCTAAATTACCTTGGGAAAATAGTGGTGAACGAAAAATATCGATAAATGCATTTCCAGGATTAGCAGCGTTGGCACCGAACCTTTCGGTCATTAACTTGTATTCGGAACCTTCTACCAATGGCTTCAAGACATTCACCGCTTGTTGCGGCTGATCCATCGCCAGGTACAATTCGCCCAGGTAATGGCGTGCCATAGCCCCGGAAATGGAAGTGTTATTATCTGCTCTCAATGGAAGATTTTCAATAGCATATTTAAAGTCTTCTTCCATTACTTTCCTGATTTCGGCAACGGGCGTGCGCTCCCAATCTGAACGGTAATTGGAGCCGCTGATTTCTTCGGTTGTTAATGGTACGGCGCCAAAAGTGTACGTCAAATGCCGGTAAGCCCAAGCGCGGAAAAAACGCGCGGTGGCCACGATCTCTTCTTTACTTCCTGCCGACCAATCAATTCCCCCGGCTTCCGCCCTGGAAATAACCAGGTTGGATGTATTTACCATTCGGAATAGCCATTCGAAAGTAGCCCTGAATGGCGGCGCATCAGTTTGGTCTATATTACGTGGAAAATACATAAACTTAAATGAGCTATGGGAGTTGTTACTCCATGAATTATCTACACCGCAAGACCAAACACTTTGTTGCACTAAAGGTAAACTGCCGAATCCCCCGAAGGCATCCGTGCGGCGGTATTCATGGCGCATCATTCCCTGCAACGCGGTGATGATCGTTTTGAAGCCGGCATAGTCGACCAGGAGATTTTCCGCATAGATATTATCACGCGGCTCTTCTTTCAAAAAGTCTTTATTACATCCGGCAGACGAGGCCAGGATGCAAGCGGTCAGTATAAAATATATAAACTTTTTCATATTGGTGGAATTAATTTTATAAACCGATTCTTAAACCGATAATGAAGGAACGGGTTTGAGGCGCTGCTAGCTGGTTACCGATAAACTCGGGATCCAATCCTGTCCAACTAGTCCATGTAGCCAAGTTCTTCACGTTGGCATATACATTTAACCGTTGGAGGTGCAGTTGGCTGGTTAATTTAGCAGGTAACTTGTATGATAAAGTAATATCCTGCAAGCGAATAAAATCGGTTTTGCGGTAATATCCGGATTTCAAAGGATTAACCGAGCCGTTTAAATCATTTTTAGGATAAGTATTGATCGGGTTTCCAGGTGTCCAGAAAACTTTATCGAGTACATTCTGGCGGTACGACATATCGTTTTCCTCCAGTAATACATTCCTGGCGGTTACGCCTTTCATACCATTCAGGAAGAAGCTCAGTGTAAAATCTTTATAACTGAATGTATTAATGATGCTCGCGGTAAAATCGGGTATCGTGCGCCCAATCACCTGCCTGTCTGCCGTGGTGATATCATCTTTGCCATCAACATCCTTGTATTTTACATTTCCAGGGATGGAATAGCGATAATTAGGGTCTTGTTGCCCGGTTGGATTATCCTTATCGATGATTTGCCAAATACCGTCAAATACGTAGTCGTAATTCACATCGATCGGTTGACCGATAAACCACCGGGAGCCGACGTCATCAACCGGTTTACCATTTTCATCATACAATCCAACATCCTTGATCTTTGTATTGTAATGGGAATAGTTCAAGGTTGCAGTCCAGGAAAAATCCTTGCTACGGATAGCATTTACATTAATTTGAAATTCATATCCCGAATTATATGTTTTCCCGATATTTTCCGTTACGGAGTTGGTCCCGTTAATAGAAGGAATGGTCCTGCTTAATAATAAATCCGTCGTATTGGCCCAGAAAGCATCGAAAGTACCTGATACGCGACCTTGCCATAATTCGAAATCAAATCCCGTATTCACGGAGGCGGTCGTTTCCCAACCCAAGTTGGGTGAAGCTAAACGGGAAGGATAAAACCCGTACATCGCTTTATGGTCGTCCGACAGGTAGTTGAATGTTGACAAGTTGGGTAATGTTACGTAAGCATTTACCGCCTCGTTACCATTCTTTCCCCAAGAAACGCGGTATTTAAAATTGGTTAAAATATTGGCCAGGCCGGATTGACGGTAAAATGCTTCGTTAGAAATATTCCAACCTGCCGCCAATGAAGGGAAAACGCCATACTTGGTATTATCTCCAAAAGCCGAATAACCATCGCGACGGGCTGTTGCAGTTAATAAATAACGACCGTCAAAAGAATAATTGGCTCTAAACATTTGTGATTCGTGGTTCACTTTTGTATAAGAAGCTGTACTGGACAGCGTTCCTGCCTTCGATGCTTGATAATAATACATGACATCATTCGGAAAATCACGGCCGGTAATAGAATTATTTTCCACGACCCTGCTTTGGGCAGAATAAAGCCCGGTCAAGAATAAGCGATGTTTACCAAATTCGCGGTTGTAGGATAATATGTTTTCGATAATCCAGTCGTTGGTTTCCGTATTGCTCGTATTCAGTACACCATTAGCCTGTGAACCTTCATAAGTATCGCGACCTTGATAATTTTTATAATTATTGGCTTGGAAAGTATAGCCGGTATTTAATTTATAACTTAACCCCGGCACGAAAGGGAAGGTGATATCTAAAGCATTATTTGAAATCAGTTTCGTCGTTTTGTCGCTATTCTTCTCATTAATCGCGCTCAGGGGGTTCTTAGCAAAAGCAACACTGGCATCTTCCCAGGCTGAAAGGCGTATATTGCCATTTTCATCATAAGGTTCTGCCAATGGCACCATCCTGAAGGCACGGCCAAAGTCCGGTGGCCAACCATCCCGCGCGTATCGTCCTACTTGTGTATTCGTGGAGAATTTCATCCAAGAAGTCAGTTCTTGGGCAAAGTTGAACCGCAAATTATCCCGGCCGAATTTATCATTCAAAGCCACACCTTTAATATCGGCATGATTGATAGAAACAAAGTATTTCGTAGTTTTATTCCCCCCGCTGAAAGAGAAATTATGCTGTTGCTTTAAGCCGTTTTGCGTGGCAACTTTCACCCAATCCGTGGATAAGCCTTCATCATGCATACGTTGTTCCGTAGGCGTGATCGCGCCTAACCAGGGTTCGGGATTATCCGGTGTCGGGGTGATGGTATTGGCAGCTTTCAAGGCTTCAACCTTGGTGTTCCAGAAGGTCTCCCCGTCCATCATCTTGGGGATATTGATCGCTTTATCAAATGAAACAAAGCCATCATAAGCTACGGTTAATTTCCCTTCCGTACCCTTCTTAGTGGTGATGAGGATCACGCCATTGGCGCCACGGGCGCCGTAAATAGCGGCGGAAGATGCGTCCTTCAACACCTCTAATGATTGGATATCATTCGGGTTGATCTCAGCAAATGCGCCATCAAAAGGAATACCGTCTAAAATAATTAGGGGACGGGCATCGGCGGTGATTGATTTTGTTCCCCGTATCCGTGTTACAGAATTACTGCCATCAGCGCCGGAACCTGTGATAGCAATATTTAGTCCCGGAACCGAGCCTTGCAAGGCGCTTACAATATTTGTGGTTGGCCTCTCTTCCAAAACCTTTGTATTAAGCGAAGCAACGGCCCCGGTAAGATCAGATTTTCTCTGGGTACCGTAACCGACTACTACCACTTCATTCAATTTTGAGGAGTTGGTTTCCATGATAACGGATAACCGGGTATTGTTGCCCACGGCTACCTCTTTGGCCATAAAGCCGATGTAGGTAAATACCAATGTGTCGGAAGTCTTCGCTTCAATGCTAAAAGCGCCGTCACTATTAGATACCGAGGCTTTCATACTGCCCTTGATATGAACGGTAACCCCGATCAGTGGTTCCTTATTGACATCAGCCACGGTGCCGCTAATCTTTTTCTGCGCTACCGCGGTCGCTGCCGAAAGCAATAGAATTGCAAATACTGATAGTACCAGTTTTAGTCGTTTGTAAAACGAGCGTGGAAAGTAATTATACTTCATAACTAGGAATTTAATAGCGTAACCATAAAGTTTTAGCTACAGGAAGTGTTGTGGAAATTTTATATGCTTCTCAAAAATGGTGGTTTAAAAAACCGCTGTTCCGGACGTTTCTGTGGAATCATCTTTTTCATGCGACGTAGAATTTTGGTTTAAAATCTTCACGGGGGGAGCCCGCACTGTTCTCAAAGCGAAATAAACATTCTCATTTATCTTTTCTGCAATGGAAATTATTTTGAAAACGATTTCACGGGTTCGAAAAAACGGTCATGGATTTCGGAAATATTTACAAGTAATTGATAATCAATTATCAAGGATTTTAAAAAGGATGAAAGGATTTCACGGATGATATTTGAAATGTAAGCGTATATCGGTGCCGTTTGACAGCATAAACTTGTATCTAACCCCAGCATTTGCCCCTCATTTGATTAAAAACAACCTCAAGATCACCCCTTACCCAATCATACAAAACCTAAAAACAATCCGTGAAATCCTTCAATCGATTCAAATCCGTGAACAAAACCCAAAAACAATCCGTGAAATCCCTTAATCAATTCAAATCCGTGAACAAAACCTAAAAACAATCCGTAAAATCCCCTAATCGATTTAAATCCGTGGACAATAGCTGAACATTTACTATTTTAGAAACCATTTTTCCTGTAACACTATCCAAGTTCCAATAATGAGACTGAAATCTGGTAAAGAAGAAATTATATATTTATTAGAACAAGTGTTTTCCAAGTACGAACGTACTACCGGGAACCAAGTGCGACGTAATACCAACCGAAAGAATTACGAAGACCTCGCCAGGATGCTTAGCGAGATCAGTAACCGCTTGCCAGAAACTGCCGAAGAACTGCAACACGACCATTATTCGCCCGACAGAAATAAGAACAAACTATCGTACCCTTTTCTTAAATATGACATTTCCGGCGGACAAATTAAAGATGCTGCCAGCGGGATTGTGTCCAACCCCAGGCCATTTTTAATTGATGCTTGTTACATTTATTTATATGGAGTTGGCAGAAAAGGTTTCGAAAATAACCCGCTTGATGAAAATTTATTGATCGATGAGCAAGATCTGCCTGAAAATAATGGAATCGATATTGATGCTCCTACAGCAACTAATTTAGCCGTTCTTAGAAGGAAGTCGAGCCGTAAGCTCCTAAAAAAGTGGATATTTATCAGCCTTATTTTAGGTACGCTGTGTATCATACTGGCCGTCATTAGCTTCATCGATCATCAAAGGTTGGAGCATATTACCAAGGATATGCGTATCGGTGTGTATACGCCTACGGCAACCGACATCAAAAACCTGGAAGGAACGTGGTTGGTTTACATCGGTAGCCCGCAGGCCCGGAAATCCGAGAGAAACAGGTATCACCTCGTCGTAACCAATATTGTAGATGTTAAGTATAAAGACGGGTATTTCGTATTTAAAAGATATGGCGCCAACTTTAACCATTCCGGCTATATGCAATTTGAAGGGAAAAACCTGGTATCGATCCATTCATACGTAGAAAACGACCAGGATACTATCGAGTCACCGAGATTATCATTATTGCGATTGGAGCCCGGCAAAAAATACCAGAACGTCATTTCAGCATCCTGGAGTTTCGATACCGAGAAATATAACGACATCATCGGTATCAGGGAAGTTTATATTAAGCAAAGCGATAATGGGCACACGAGAGAAATCCTGAATACTATTGAGAACAGCAGCTGCAAATGTAAAATTATAAGTTTGACGGACGGAGGAAAAGAACAACAATTTTACCTAAAAAACCTCCCATTGGATTCATTGCATAATCCGGAACTGGTAGCTTTACTCGACGAAAGGAGTATTTTACTTCGAAATCCTGATTCTACTACTATCATTGCCACGCATTAACGGGAACCAGCAAATTATTTGTTGGCCCAAATGATCCCCTCGTTGGATTACTCGTTGATTTCGTAGAATATTTTTTCCTGCCGGAATCCGAATCCTTCTATTTGTAAAAAAATAGAAGCTGATGAAAAATTTCTTACAAAAAATCCCGGTATGGCTAAAAGTAGTCTTATACTTTTTCATATTATGGTTGAGTACATTGTTGGCCGCACTGGTTCCAGCCTTGAACGGGTTCGTATTTTTCCTGTTGGTATCCGTTGCCCTGGGCGGCCTCTTTCTTTGGTCAGAAGATAAAAGCATATTTTCATTACAGTTTGTTCCTAAAAGCGTTCGGCACTGGGCACAGTTTTTCCTCGGAACAGTAGCCGGTTGCGGCATGTTAGTGCTTACGACGGCGATTACGTTACAGTTAACAGGAGACCATTGGAAATTTGCCGATCAAATCCGTACCGGCATTATACTGATGACATTTGTCAATACACTATTTTCCGCATTTGTTCAAGAATTTGTGTTCCGGGGTTACCCCTTCCAAGCGCTGATCCGTCAATATGGTACCTGGATTGCACAGCTAGCTATACTAATTCCGTTCGGATTCATGCATTTCCATACCGGGATGACCGCTGCACAAATGGGGCTTACCATGCTCACGACCGGGATAGGTTCGATATTATTCGGTTTGGCATACATTAAAACAGGTCATTTAATGCTACCAATTGGCCTGCATTTCGGTTGGAACTTTGCCCAATCCTTAATTCCAAGGGCCGCTAGCCCGGAAAATGGCAGTTACGGGCTGATTCAAATAACAAGTTCGCAGCATACGTACCATACCTGGGAAATTATTGCTCCATACCTGCTGGTAGCATCCTTAACAATACTCATATTATATATCGTTAAGCGGAAACCATTGAACAATGAACTTCCAGGAGCAATAAGCCAAGCAAAAATTGTGTAAATTATACCGGCATATAACAGGGATCATGCAAATACTTCAACGATTTAATATCTATCAACCTAGTCTGAAACAAAGAATATGGATGCACCTACTTTTTTGGATAATCCTATTCTTGATTAGATTTTACCTTTCGCATATAACATTTAATGTGTATAGCGGCTTCCCGGTTGAAAGTTTACTGGTGATAAATTTCTTAAGTACCGGCATTATAGCAGGATGTTATTATATGGTGGTGGGTCCTGCATGGAAAATATTACGACAACAGAAATACTTTTCCTTTATAATGTTCCTGATTGGAATATTTGTCCTGTATACCCTCTTTGACGCCATCGCGGAACAAATAGTATTACATCAATGTAAGCCTTGTTTAGCGATACTAGCCGAAGATCAGCCGGCATATTATTCCTTGTTACAATCAGGCTTGGTAAATATCGTGTTGAAACGTTTACTTAGTTTGGGTACTCCCCTGGGTTTAATGCTGTTTTTAGCATTCCCCTTGTGTATAAAAATATCATTACAAGGCGCCAGGGAACATATCAAGGCTTTAGAACTACAGAAAGAAAATGTTGAATTAGAATTCAATTTCTTAAAAGCACAACTGAACCCCCACTTCCTGTTCAACACGATGAATAATATTTACGGCCTGATCATGCAAGGCGGTAAAGAAAAACCGGCGGGATTAGTAGCTAGGCTATCCGAGTTATTAAGATATATTCTCTACGAATCTAATGAAACTTATATGCCCATTGATAAAGAAATCAAGTTATTACAGGATTATGTTGAGCTTGAAAAAGTACGGCTAAATCAAACCGAAGTGCAATTTGACGCGCGGTATGATGCATCTGCCAATAAAATAGCACCGTTGTTATTGATCCCGATCATTGAAAACGCCTTCAAATATTGCTCGGATGAAGCCGGTGCATTTATCTATATTTCAATTGATGTAAAAGAAGCTACTTTACAATTTAAAATTGATAATTCGATAGACCCCAAACGGCAGCAAGGAAACAAAGGTGGTATCGGGTTAACAAACTTTCATAAAAGATTGGAATTATACTATCCGGATCAATACCATTATGAAATAATGAATGTAAATGGCGTTTATACCGTAAATTTAAGTTTATCATTAATATGAAAATGATTCATTGCATTATTGTAGACGACGAACCCATTGCCCGGGATCTGTTGACAAGCTATCTTTCAAGGATCCCGGACTTTGAACTGGTAAAAAGCTGCCGCAATGCCGATGAAGCTTATGAGGCACTACAATTTCATACCATCGATATTGCTTTTCTTGATATACAGATGCCCGTAGTATCAGGTATCGAATTCCTGCGATCTTTGCGGCATCCCCCGGAAGTGATTTTCACCACGGCACATCCACAATTTGCAGTGGAAGGATTTGATTTAAACTCGGTCGATTACTTGCTAAAACCTATTACATTCGAGCGCTTTCACCAAGCGGTTGAAAAAGCAAGGGAGCGTTTCCTTCACGCTGCACCGGGCCAACAGTCAAACAAAAAACCCAATTACATCTTTATAAAACAGGATTACAAATTTGTAAAGTTGCCATTTGCGGAAATCTGTTACATACAAGCAGAAAGAGATTATTGCAAAGCATTCCTAAATGATGGTAGATCGATCCTGATCAGTATGCATTTGAAAGCCCTGGAAGAGCTACTGCCGGAAGATGAGTTTTTCCGCATCCACCGATCCTATGTCATCCATATGGATAAAGTTCTAAGCATACAGGGAAACACGATCACCCTCGGAGACATTGAAATCCCGATCGGGGCCAATTACAAGGAAAATTTCTTAAAGAAAATGCACCTGTAACTTGGCCAGATTTTCACCTGGATACTATTTCGAAATTCGAGCTATTATAAATATCCTTTACACCGGTTGATTGAACGGCAATGATCTCGTCATCGTCCCGGTAAATGGATTCATATTTAACAGGGATAACGATACCGCCAAACTTATTTACAATCCCCCATTTCTTATTATAACTAACTGCTAAAAAGCCTGCGTCAGCATAATACTTGATCACATCATATTGCGCGGGAAGCAACTCCCGGCCATCCCTGTCCAGCACGCCCCATTTATCCCCCATCCTAAATGTCGTCAAATCATGATCGTAGAAACTAGAAATAAAATCATACTTATTACTCGTGATTTGTTTACCATCGGATAACCTGATCAGCCCCCATTTGTCCGATTCCATGGATACGATAAAATCAGTAACCTTATCATTAGACATGAAGCCGCCTAATTCAAAAAAGAGCCTGTTATATTTAAACGGGATAATTGTTTTCCCATTTTTATCCACAACACCGTATTTATTATCTTTTTGAAGAGCCACATAGCCATTACCTGCATTTATGTCTGTAAATTCAAAGGGCAATACCGCTTGTCCTTTTTTATCGATAAATCCCCAAGCTTCCGCGTTGCGTGCGATGGCTATACCGTCGATAAAATCGCTGATCCGCTTATATTTTTCAGTAAAGGGGATCACGACTTTACCGGTACGATCTATAAAACCTTTACTTTCGCCCTTTTCAACATAAGCGTAGCCATCCGAGAAGTTGCGCGCTTCACTAAACCGGAAATCAATTACTTTATTCCCATCCAGGTCATAATAGCCCCACTTACCCCGCTGGGGTTCGGGGAATCCGTCTAAACCATAATTATTAACACACACCATCCCTTCTGAGAATTCCCCTACTTTACGGTAAATCACCGGGATCACTTCTTTGCCTTCTTTATTGATAAAACCATATTTATCATTTAACTCGGCTTTCACTAAACCGTTTTCAAAGTAATAATAGTTGTAATACTTGCCCTCTTTTAGATCAAAGTTGTCATATTTTGGAGGGATTACTTCCTTACCTCTGCGATCTACGAACCCGTACAAACGCGAATAAGCATCTTTCTGTACGGCTACCATCCCCATCCCATCCTGGAAAAACCGTAAGAAATCATATTTAAAAGACGTGAGTAACCGGTTATTTTCATCCACATAACCATATTTTCCATGCTGCATAGCCATTGCGATGCCTTCAGAGAATTTGGAGACCAAGATAAATTCTTTCCCCTCCTGTATTTCTCCTTTCTTATTTATGATAAAGGACGTACCATTTAAATGCACCTCTGCAAAACCTTTCATGAAGTCATATACACTATCATATTTAAAAGGTATGACGGCATTCCCATTGCTATCAACAAATCCGTACTTTCCATCCAGCTTGGCAAAAGCTAAGCCATCCTTAAACCCTGCAATGGTATCATACTTTACTTCCACCAACGCTTTACCTTGAGCATTAAAAACGCCCTGTTTACCATCCTTCATCAGTACTGCCGTCGTGCGTTCAAAAAAACTTTTTACAATTTTGTCGAATGTTACCGGGATAACCGTTTTTCCTTTTCCATTTAAGAAACCGATCTTACCATTTCGTTTAACCTCGATTAAATCTAATCGCGTTAACTCGTAATCGCTCATGTATTCGTATTTAAACGGGATTTTTGTTTTCCCCTTCGTATCGATCATCCCGTACCTGCCATTCTTTTGAACCACGGCTAACCCCGTTTCTTCATTAAATGATTGTGCCTTGTCAAATTTTAAAGGGATGACTTCATTGCCGGATTTATCTACATAACCCGATTTACCCGATTCATCGGTTACCCTGAGCAAGCCCGACAAGAATCTATAACCCAAGCTATTATATTTAACCGGGATCACTTCGTTTCCTTTCGTATCAACGCCTCCATGCTTCCCATTCTTTTCCACCAATGCAATACCATTCTCAAATTTTTGATACTTGTCATACCGGGGAGGTATAATAAGTTCATAAGCTTCATTCAAAAAACCATACATTCCTTCTTTAGTTCTAAAGGGAATCATTCCATCGCCGATATCAAAAGGGTAAACACTATAATCTACCCGTCTACCGTATCGATTGATTTTGGTAGTGGTTCCATTTTCAACGACGGAAACTAAGCCATCTTTAAAACCACCATTTTTCACATCATCAAATTTGAACGGGATAACGACTTTCCCATTATTATCTAGGAATCCCCATTTACCATTTGACTTCACCGCAACCAGCCCATCACGAAAATTCAAAACCCTTTCATATTGAAAAGGGATCACGGGTCTTCCTGTACGTTCATCAAGATAGCCGAACCTGTTATTTTTTTTTGCTTTTATAAGTCCTACGCTCGTATAATCCAAAAACTGGTACTCCATGGGCACTATTAAATTACCAGTACGATCAATGACACCATATTTAAAATCTATGGCAACCATGGCATGGCCGTTTTTAAAATCCCAGGCCTCTTCATATTTTAAGGGAATTACTTCTTTCCCGGAAGTATTGATATAACCGGCTTTCCGTTTCCATTCTTCGTACATATTCCCCAGGTAAATATCTTCATAAGAAACACTTGCCAATCCATCATGGAAATCACCTGCCCTATCATACTTAAAGGGTACAATGATATCTCCATTCTTGTTGACATAACCGTATTTAAAATATTTCAAAGGAGCGAGTCCATCATGGAATTTGTTCGCTGGAATTTCCGCGGCCATCTTGCGGACATTGCCCTTCATTTCTGCTTCGGACTCCCCCTTTCGGTATCCGTATTTAGACAAACGTTGTATTTCATATTGTAGATTCTCGGCCCGGATCTTTTCTTTATCCCTTTCAGTAGCTGCTATAGTTTGCCTTTTTTCCCTGGCAAATTTTTCATTCAGGGCAGCGACATTCCGTTCATACTCTGCATCGATCTCCGCCAATCTTTGCTTGGATCGTTCCCGGATACGTTCGCGTCCTGCTTCAAATATATCGTTGATTTTCTGAACGTTCCGCGCCGTCTCCTTCTTGGTTAGTTCATCTAGCCGTGCCCTGTTCTGGGGACTAAAATTATTGGGACTTCCCGCTTGCCAGGAGCGCAGCGTTTTTAACTCCTTAGCCTCTGCCGCAGCTTCATTTCTCAGGCGTTCCTGCCGGGCTAACTCCGCTTCGATCATCATATTTTGCAGATCTCTTTCATCCTTTTCCTTCTTTTTCACGGCATATTCCTTGGAAGCTTGGATCATTCTTTCATTCTTTGGATCCAGCTTGTATGCTTTCTCCAACAAGCTCTTGGCACGGCTCAAGTTCCCGTACATCATGGCTTTCTGTGCTTCGCTAACGGCATCTTCGGCACTTTCCAAGCGCTCGGCGACAGCCGCTTTACCCAACACCTTTTTTATCGTTTCTTCAAACTCCGAAATATACAGTTCAATCACTTTGATATCCGTGAACGAACCTGTTAACTCCCAGTGACTTCCTTCATTTTCCTGCTGCCATTTCCTCGTTGCCTCCTTCATACTTTCCTTGAAATCAGGCGTAGTAAAATCACCCAAATTTTTATCGAGCTGCAACTTGTCTAACCCGATAGCCTTGTTTTCAGTACTTCCATAGAAAGATAGCATCCCTATTTTTGCTTGTCCCTGTACTACGAATGAATACTGGTCAGGGGTATAACCGCTCTCAGGGTATCCCCTAAGATCATACCCGGCCTTGAGCAAGGCTTTTAAATCTTCACTGGATGCATCATATTTCTCCAGTATTAAAACAGCCTTTTTCCCGCTAAGCACAGTCGCGAACCCGGTGTAAGTCACGTCAAAAGTCACCAGCCCTGAAAAGCCCCTAACATTTTCAAAACGCACCTCCTTGTGTTCCGTGCGTTGAGCTAATAACGTGAAAAATGGCCATAAAAAAAGCAGTAACAGTAGGTATTTCTTCATGTTCATCATAAATAAGAATGTTCGCAAATCAGTTTATCAGTATCCAAAAATTGTATAGATACCATTTAGCAGAGAAGGATGATAAGGTATAGGATCATGTGATGTGCGCCGGAAAAATAAAGGCTATTCGAATCTCTTTTACGCTATTGAATTAATATTCCGCTGTATGAATTATTTCGTCATGTAAATTAATATAATGAATCATTGTTGTCCGACTAAATTTTAACCGGGGAGCACTTTTGACCCCTCGATAGTTCGATTCAATGTTCATCTGCTCGTTTCTTGTACTTTTTTGCTTGCCCAAAAAAGCACCAAAAAAGGGCACAAATTGGCCATCACGGCCGCCAATTTGATCGCTCGATCCAGCTTTTGTACTACTGTATGGCCCAGCTAACGTTCGCTATTAAAAATACGAAGTTCCACGGTTTTCTCGGCGTAGCAACCCGGGATTTTGAATAGATCATCCTTCGCTTATGTCCTTGACCAAGTAAGGAATCCAAGTAAATTGGATGCGATTTTAGCCGTACAGCAATGATAATGAATATCAATCTATATTGCAAATTTAAATAGAACCGACACCTAAGAAAATACCTATCACAGGGTATTTTCTCATCCCGGGAAAAAAGTTCAACGATTGAAATTATCAGCGAAATGTTGAAAGATGTGTTGGAAACAATGCACAGGCGGGGTTATCAACACAGCGAGAAGATTACACTTTTATATACCATTTTTTTCGATCCATCCACCATGCCACCAGCCACATCAAGGAACTGTACAACAGGGCAAATGCTAAAGAGGCGCACTTTGGAGGAAAAGCCATCGTGAAATAGCCATAAACCCAACCTTTAACGGATGCTCCCGAAGGTAGATGCATGATACCTAATAACACGATCAAGGCCCAGGAAAGTATATAAATAAATAGCGGATTTTTCCCGAACACTTCGAAAATCTTACACCATCTGCGCCATGAAAATATATCTATAACCAAGATCAAGATCGCTAGTAGCAACAAATCCCAACCGGTAGCATATACTACGTAGGAGCTGGTCCATAAGGCCTTATTAACCGGGAACACTTGCCACCAGGCCAAGCCCAAAAGCAATAGTAATAAACCGGAAAGTAACAAGTTCCGTACGACTGATTTCTTTGCTTGCCCGGAAGATTGTAAATACGACCCTGCCAAAAAACCCGCAATGATATTAACGATTGCAGGGAATGAGCTTAACAAACCCAGGGGATCAAATGGAATTTCATAATGGGGGTAAATGTTCTTGGGCGGTAGGTAAACTAAATCTATCTTCCCCACGATATTTCCGGCAAGCGTATATTGCGCTCCCGTTTCCCCGCCAAAGTATAAAATCCCCCAATAGGCTAACAAAATCGATATGGAAACCAATATCAAGGTTCTTCTATTGCAGTAATACATCAACAAGGCTGCAAAAAAGTAGCAGAACCCGATTCGCTGCAATACGCCCCATAACCGGATGGCTGAGAAATCTTTCCAAGTATAATGCCCATCAACATAGGTAACAAAAGGAAATGCATTTAACAACCAACCGATCGCGAAAATCATCGTAGCACGGTAAACTACTTTTATTAAAAATGATGCCGCACCAATGCTGCGCAATTTTTTCATGCTGAAGCTGAAGGCATTCCCAATAACGAACAGGAATGAAGGAAAGACCAAATCGGTTGGCGTAAATCCATGCCATTCCGCATGTTGTAAAGGAGCATAAATATGGCTCCAACTGCCGGGTGTATTGACGATTATCATAAAGGCGACCGTCATGCCCCGCAAAACATCTAAAGCTTGATATCTTTCCCTGGCGGCTTGCATAGCTTTTAAAGATTTATAAAAATAAAATGTCTGCAAAATCTTCCACGCGGTGAAAATCCGGTTCTTCTGCACGAACATGGTTCCAAGTAAGGAAATGCGGGGTAGGTAATTCATCGCCGCACTTGTGGAAGTTACCCCTTACTTTCAAGTCCGACAATCCCTGTATCCCGTGGAAACAAAATACTTCCAAGGGCAATACCATCGTAAGTTCCCAATAAAAACGTCTTGCCCCGTTTTGAACGGAGGAACGGATATTTGTTGCTGTTTGGATACGATCCGTTACTTCGGCAGGTAAGGTATCCCTGTTCTCCCGGAATGATCCGTAACCGGCCTTGTACCAACCGATGCAATTAAATTCCAGGTTATAATAATGCTCATCACCGTCAAAGGCTACGAAAAATTCCACGCAACTATCTTTATGCACTTCCCCGTTAGCGGTAGCAGCCGCCAGCAGGTAACTTTCCTCCACGTAATACTTCAATAAAATGGCTTCCCTGCAATGCGCCATCGAGAACCCTGCTTTTACTTCGTGCCCAAATTCCGGCCAGGGATTACATGC
Organism: Chitinophaga caeni; assembly: GCF_002557795.1. NCBI lineage: Bacteria > Pseudomonadati > Bacteroidota > Chitinophagia > Chitinophagales > Chitinophagaceae > Chitinophaga > Chitinophaga caeni. The sequence continues at coordinate 4,782,011 of NZ_CP023777.1, forward strand.
GATCGGGATCATTGCCTGCCCGTCTAAAACATTGCTGATTTCCTCCAATTGCCAGGGTGTGCTAGCCATACAAAACGGTACTTTCAATTGCTGCATGCACTAAATATTTTGTGTACTCATCATTCCGAAACTTTGTTTATCCAGGTATAAGGTTGCGCCGGGATGCATCCGCAGGATCGATGCCGGGTAATATGTTTGAATGGCTTGTGTAAGCGAATTAAATACGGCCGCGGCCTTCCTAGACCCGGGTACCATGCAGAAAATATGCGGCGCCGACATTAAAACGGGGATCGTCAGCGTAATAGCTTCCCTAGGCACCTCCTCCAAGCTAATAAAGCAACCGTCATTCACCTGCTGCTGCCTACATGCAAGATCCAGGGGTACGAGCTTGACTTTAAGCGGATCATCAAAATTGGCTACCGGGGGATCATTAAATGCGAGATGCGCGTTTTCACCGATACCCATAAATACTATATCGGGAGGATGTTGTTCTAATATTTTGGTATAGCGTTCACATTCAGCGTCCCCGTCGTTACCACGTATATAAAATATTTCGCGGAACGGAAGTTCTTCAAATATCCTTGCTTTCAAAAAATTCCCAAACGATTGCGGTGCGGAAACGGGTAAACCGGTATATTCATCCATATGAAAAGCATTGACCCTTGTCCAATCAACACCTTCCGCTTGTTTCAAATGGGCAAGGAACTCGTTTTGAGAAGGCGCTGCTGCAAACACGATATTTAATTCAGACTTTCGGGATAACAAGTCTTTCAATATGCAGATTGCTTCAGCAGCAGCATTTTCGCCCATTGAAGTACGGTCATTATAAACTTTAACTTGTAATAAATCAACGTGAAACACTTTTTCCATGCTATTATTTTAATCTCACTTTACTTGGTAAACTATTTCCCCTTTGATGATGGTAGTTTGTATATCAATATTTTCATTAAACAACACGATATCCGCATCTTTTCCTTTCTCCAAGGAGCCTTTTTTATCTTGTATTTTCAGGATGCTTGCAGGTGTTAAAGACATCATCCGAACCGCATCCTGCAAAGGAATGCCGGCCTTGTTAATCATTACCCGCACCAGGCGATCAGCCGTGGCCACGCTACCCGCAAAGGCTTTTCGATCCGGTAGTTTCGCAACATCATCTTCAACAATAACTTCCAATCCGTTATGCAGGCTACCCAAGATCGACGGTCCTTCCGGCATAGCAGCCGCACGCATGGCATCCGTTACCAGGGCCGTATGTTCCGCGCCCTTAATTTTGTACACGAGTTTTAATAATGCTTCCGGAAGATGCACCCCGTCAGCAATTATCTCTACCGTCATATCATCCAGTAAATACGCACTTTCCACGACACCGGCATAACGGAAAGCATCTCGTCGCGTAACACCCGACATGGCAGAATAAAAATGCGTGGCATGGGTAAACCCCGCGTCGTAAGCTTTCAGCACCTCCTCATAAATCGCATCAGTATGTGCAATAGAAGGAAGAATACCACGCTGCACCAATTTTATCCCCATCTCCACAGCCCCTTGTAATTCAGGCGCCACGCTCCAGCGAACAATAGATGGATATTTTTCCAATATCCGTTCATACTCATTAGGATCCGGATGATGGATATACCTGGGATCTTGTGCCCCCCTTTGAGACATTGCAAAATACGGTCCCTCGATATGCATCCCTAAAAAAGTAGCGCCCCCGCGGTTAAGCGGATGCGCCTTTTCGTAGGTATCCAATGTTTTCATCAAATCATCCATCCCGCAACTTAAGGTAGTGGGCAACAAGGCCGTGGTACCATACCTGGCGTGGATAGCACCTATCTGCAAAAATGCTTCCACGGTATTGTCCATGAAATCGTGCCCACCGCCTCCATGTACATGCATGTCGATAAAGCCCGGGGCGATATAAGCGCCCCCGGCATCCAGGAGCTGCGCACCCGGTATGTCGACATCATCCTTCAAAACATCCACAATAACTCCATCCGCTATAACTACGGAACCTCCATTTATAATTCCACCGGGGGTAATAATTTTCCCGTTATACAGTTTCAGGTACTTCATAATCAATTTTGATCCTCCTTTTCCAACTTTTCAAACGGTAAGCATGAAATGCATAAAATATCAAGTAAGCGTAGCAAGGCAACAGAACAATGTAAGCGCTTTGTAAGCCAGTCCTGTCTGCTAAGTAACCGTAAATCAATGGTAAAATGGCATTACCACATAAGCCCATCACCAATAAGGATGCCCCCGTTTTTACGAAACTCCCCAGCCGATCCATCGCCAAAGCCCATATACCTGCCCAGATCATGGAGTTGGCAAAGCCTAACAACACGATCAACCAAACGGATAGATCCACGGCATGTCCCAACCAATGGACTTCTTGGCTCGTTACGAGGATGCAGCCGCTTAACACGAACCCCAGGATCGTGCACCAACGGAGCGCTTGTAATTGGCTAAAAAATCTTGGTATCAGGATAATCCCCAACAGGTAGCCAATGATCGTAGCGGTTAACGTGTACGCGGGAAAAACCTTGGCTTCCGCCAATGGTACTCCCATGCTCGTTGTATAATTAATGATACTATCCACCGCGATCACCTGTGACCCCACGTGAAAGAAGATGGCAAAAGCTCCCAATACCAAATGTGGAAAATCGAGTATACTTTTCTTCCCTTTCATAAGTGCGGGGTTCTTTTCTTCATCTGCATCCAAATCGGGTAAAGGAGAAAACCGGATAAAGCAACCGAATAGAAATAATCCTGCACTCAAAAATGCGTAAGGAGTCGACACCCTCGCTATTAGTTCATCCAGCGTACGTTCCTTGGTAAGTGCATCCATCGTGGGTAGCGCATCAAACACCTGTTGATCGCCCGGTCGAATAATCAATGCTGCAAATACCAACGGCGCTAAAATCCCGGCCATCTTATTGCAAATACCCATGATACTGAACCTTTGCGCCGCACGTTCTTTATCCCCTAAAATTGTAACATAAGGATTGGCGGCCGTTTGCAATATTGCCAAACCAACACCGATAGCAAATAGGCCTGTAAGAAAAAGCGGGTATGAACGGTTTAACCCGGCAGGTACGAATATGAATGCTCCCGCTGCTACCGTCCAGAACCCTATCATGATGCCTTTCCGGAAACCCACACGCTTCAATAATAATCCCGAAGGGATTGCCATCACGAGGTAAGCGATATAAAAGGCAAAAGCTACCAGGTAAGATTGGAAATTATTGAGTTCGCAACCGATCTTGAAATAAGGAATCAAGATGGAATTGATCCAGGTCAAAATACCGAAGATGAAAAACATCATGGCAATGATGACGATGGCCGTAAAAGTATTATTCTTAGTTTGAACGGACATAGGCTTCCAGTTTCTGCTTTAACAAATGCCATTTATAGTTTCTTAGCCTATTTTCTTCGCCTATTTCAGCGGGATACAGCCAATCTTTATTTAACAATGCAAATCTTTGATCCAATTTTTCAGGATGCAGTCGCTTTAATTGACTTAACAACTTTCCAGCAATAGCCGGATTAAAATCATCCTTATTCAAACGGTATTGAATTTCCATGCAGCTTAAATAAAACACGCGGATATCTGCCATCAATAAGTAATGGCCGTATAGCGCCGAATTTTTCCGAGGTTGTAACCTGCGGATTACTTCCGCGCTTTGTTGAGCGCTATCCAATAAAGCTGCAATTGAAATGCCGGCTACCGGCACAGTATCTTGCACTACTTCATAAGGAGCGGCTTTTAAGGCAGCCCAAAATTTCCCGGATTGCGACTGATTAAAATCAAATTTTTCCTTGCAATATTGGTCAATAAACTGCCGGATATTTAGCGGCGAGGAAGCTTCAACGGACCTCAAGTAAGCATCTACCAGCATATTGAAGCCAGAAAGTGGATACACCCGCCTCACTGCATATAGATCAACAATATCGGTTGCCGATTCAAAAACGGGAGAATAAATGCCTGAAGTAGACCAGGAAGTCATCACGATGCCTTTATAGCCCAGTTTTCTTGCTTGGGGGATAAACGTGCTTATATTATCGAAATGCTTGGCCCAATCCGACAGGAAGTAATTATCTGGTCCGCTGCGGATTGCAGGCGATCCCCATATTTCGAAGCCGCTCCGCATGAGCTTGGAATGATCTCCGAACCTATCTAAAGGCCAACCATAATTCCAATCTACGAATACAGTTTGCTTCGGCAAACCTTCCAAGGCATCCGGGTACTTGAGCGCGATATCAGCCCAAACTACGGGTATTTTTCCCAGGCTAACCACCAGGTCGCATAACATCTTGATATAATCCCCGTATAATCTCCCCTTTCCAACCTTGGCTACCTTTTCCCGCGATGCTTTGGAATGACCGAGTAAATACGTTTCATCACCGCCGATATGGATATACTTGGAATGGTGTGTTGAGATCATGTCCTTGTATAAATCCTTGAACAAAGCTTTACACTCAGCATCCTTGGTAGGATTAACCTGGGAATAATCCTTACTGTCTTCCCTCAAGTTTTTATACCTGGGATGTCTCAGGATATATTCTACATGGCCGAAACTTTGTTGCAAAGGAATAACATCCACATGTAAGCTATCACAATAATTGATAAAGTCTTTCACCTCTTGACGGCTATAGGCATATTGATTAGAAATCACGGCATGTTCCCGGTAAGGGTAGCTCGCCTCCCATTCCATCACCAGGGTATTGATTCCGTTGTCGGCCAGGTGTTTAACAAATTGCCTTAACACGGGCATCTTCATTACCTGGATCCTCAGATCGAGATGAAATCCCTTGATATGAAAATCCTCCCGTTGCGCAAATACAGTATTCACACAACACACTACCCATAAACATAACGCGATGAATTTCCTAAACATTATTTGCCCCCGTTTTTGATGATCGTTTCGTGTATTGTGTTTAATAAGGATTCGTTCCCGGTAGTATCGGCTAACAAGTGCCAAATCATTACGCCGCCACCGTGCCTTACAGCAACGGCGGTTTTTTCCTTGATGCTCGCGATTCCATTATAGTATAATGTCCCGCCATCAGCGGGTAATTCAACTTCATCCCTTTTGGATGCGCCGGGAAATGTGGCCACGATATCCTTGTATTGCATGGAGCGGTATAAACCGGTATCCGGCGAAGCGCCAAATCCATAACCGTAAAAAGGCAAACCAACAACCAGCTTTTCAGCGGGTAAATCCCGGTCCTTACCCCAATAAAGCATATGATCCAGCACGTAAGACATCGGCGCATGTTGACCGGGATTGGATGGCCGCCATGGGCCGGTTTTATCATAAGCCATCATGTTAATAAAATCGTATTGCTTCAATATTTTACCGGTCATACGATTGCGGGTGTAATAAGCCACCGCGGCCGTTAATAGTTTTCCCTTCTTATGCAGCGGCTTTCCCAGTCCGAGCACGAAGCTTTCGTAATTAGTATCGATATCTTCACCCTCTATATCCACATCAATACCGTCGAGCTGGTAATGATCCACGAAATCAAGGAAATTTTTTATGACCAACTTCCGGTACGGCGGCGCTAATATCTTGGCAAAGTAAGCATGCCTGCTACCACCGCCGCAAGAGAGTAATACTTTCACATTATTCTGATGAGCAATGCTAACCACCGTATCAAGACCGGGAACAGGATGGATGACCCCATTAGTATCTGGGTTAATGAAAGCGATGTTTAAATGCGTCACTTTTGACAAGTCAACTTTCGATAAGTCATCTACCATATGACCTGTCACCCTTAAATACCCGATTACTTTGAACTGGGCCTGCAACCCGGCGCAGGAGCACAACAAAAAAAATATAGCCAGTTTTAAGATTCTCATTGTAATATATTATGAATAGTTGCCGTTAAGGATTGTTCCGTCGTAACATCATACTCGCCAGCCCAGATGTAAGCGCCTAAGTATCCTTGTTCTTTAAGATAGTTTGATTTTTCCGTAACCAGCGGGATACCATTAAAATAAACACCTTCCGCTATCTCTGCATATTCTTTCCCGGAAGCGGTTGCATCCGCGGCTAAAATTTGTTTATAAGGCATGTAATTGTAAGAAGTCCAACCGAGATTGTTACCATTGCCGTCCAAAGCCGTGTATCTTAATCCGAAAGCGGGTATACCGATTACCAATTTATTCTTCGGATACTTAGCCATCCAGGTCTCGGCACAATCTACGAAATAATCATAACCGGAAGGTTGCCCTAAAGGTTTCCCGGGGCCAACATGCAAACCATCCTCGTAAGCATGAACGTTGATCCAATTGGCAGCCGACAAGTCGGGATAACTGCCAGCATACTGGATACCCGGTACGGTAATCGTGATAATGGCATCCGCGCCGAGACTTGCCCTTAGTTCATTCAGAAATAAGCCAGCGGCCTGTATGTTAGCGTTGGTCTGCGCCCCGGTAGTATTGTTGATATCCGTCATAAGGATTTCAACGCCATCCATCTTCTTGGCTGTAACATATTCCTTGATAGCGGCCACTAAGGCGGTACGCTTTGCTATATCAACTAGTGCGTTCCCGAAATTACTACTGGCATACACGCTCCAACCATCGCCCGAGAGCGTCCCACTGATACCGAGCAAAACGGGTACACCATTTACATGTGCTTTACCGATCAGGACATCCGATTTTTTATAGATTTCACCTTTGGAGACGTCCATGGTTCCGGCAGCAGTCACAGTTGCGACCTTGTAGGCCAGGTGGGTCATCTTGGAGAAATCGAGGTACTTATACTGCGCCGTATCACTCGCATAAGCCATCACCACGTGGTTATAAGGTTTCGGTGTAAATGAACTAGGGATTACGAAAACGTCCCGGTAACGGCTGGTACTCATCCCGTCATAGCTTGCTTCTACCTTGATACGGAAATCACCACCTTCTTGCGGAACGAAAAAGTACTCTTTACCATCCCCGGCAGGCGTATCGTTTACCGACCAAGCCACCTGCACTTTATCGCCGGGCGAAAACTGTAGCCCCCTGAAAGCCAAGGTATCCCCGGCTTTCATGATATACACACTATCCTTGTATTCTGGGAATAAATACACATCATTAAAAATCCTGGGGTAAAAAGTTGCATTATCCGTTTGTTCCTTAACCTCATCTTTGCTACAACTCGAAGCAAAGCCAACAACCCCAATCGTGAATATCAATAATATATATGAATATCTTTTCATCGTGTTCGATTTTGATCCTAAAATTTGAATGACTATTCTTTATCCCACCAAACCCTGTTCAACCAATCATCTTCACCTATTCTTTCAATGGCGGCATTCACGTTATCCGCGTTCTGCTCTTTTTCAGACAGCGGGTATTGAAAACGCCTGGGAATTTGCAAGGAAGTGGATTCTGAATTAGGGGTAGGTTGCAAATCAGGATAACCGCTCCGGCGCCAATTAGCAAATAATTCCGGGCCATTCAACATTAACGCCACCCAAAGCTGCTCATTGATTTGCTTTAAAGCCGTTGCCGGTTGCAAAGGATTACCGGTTAAGAACTGGTTGATTTCGGCATCGCTTACAACGGGACCACCCGGGTACAAGCTTAATTGTTTCATCGCCGCTGTAACTCCCGCGCGGTAATGTGAAGCCGCGTCTCCACCCAAGCTTAAGCCAAGACGTTCGGTAGCATCGGCCAATAGCAATTCCAGTTCGGCATAAGTCATATGTAAGAAAGGCGCGTTGTTGCGCATGAAGCAGGTATTTAATTCGCATTTAATATCACCGTTCACCGCGGTATAAGGACTGCCATCGGCCAAGGTAATATTTACGGAACCCGACCAATCTTCATACACATATTTCCCGGGATTAGAACCGGTTAACCCAGCAGGGCTCGCCTTGATCTGCTCGGTAATATCTTCCCGTTCGAAAGGTTTCATTGGTGAATTTTGCTTATAACAACGCGGGATATAGTTAATACGCGGATCATTCGTATTCTTCAATTGATCGAGAAATGTATTCACGATCTTGGGCATACCGCTTTGTTGGTTGATAGCAACGGAGACGGCATTTCCCCTGACATCGGCATAAGTACTTTGGATATCCATATGGCGTGTCATACAGATATCATCATTACTTGTGAATACGCCGCCATCGGCATTATAAGCATCCGTAATTTCTTCCTTGGCCTTAGCGGGATTACGTTCCGCGATTCTAAGCGCCAAACGTATTCTCAAGGAATTGGCAAACTTTTTCCAGGAAGTAATATCACCCTGGTAGAATACTTCATCACCCACCTTGTCCTTTGCAGGATCTAATTGTGCCGATGCTTCTTTCAGCTCCTTCAGCAAATCATTATAGATATCCTCCTGCTTGTCGTAAACGGGTCTTTTCACCTGGGTATAGTAAGCAGAGCCCGCTTCGAAATACGGGATATCACCGTACAGGTCCGTAAGTCTTGCGAACGTGTATGCTTTCATAATGCGGCACATCGCGTTCAGGTTGGACTGCCCTTCAACACCATTCGTTCGGGTAACGGCATCCACGATGTTAACAACATCATTCGGATAGCTATTCTCCCACATCACCCACATGCGGGTAGCATCCTTGATGTACATCCCACCTACGCGGGCATAGTATACAGCGCCCAGTTGCTGCATCATCGGCATCAACACGATGCTATTGGTCCGTTCCTGGGTAGATAAGTCACCGGAAAACCACAATTGCGCGAAGATCAACTGGCTTTGCGGGTTGATTTTGCTCGACTTGGTAGGGTCGGTATTCAGGGAACCGAATTTGCTACAGGAAGTCGCCAATAATAGCAAGAACGGTAAAATATATCTTGTTTGTTTGAATAAACTCTTCATCATAACTGTAATACTTTAACTGTTTAGAATTTCACGTTCAAATTGATTCCCCAGCCCCTTCTCGAAGGCAAGGAACCATATTCTAAACCTTGTCCATTACTGTTGTTATAGTTGGAATCGGGATCTACGTTCGGAACATCTTTATACAGTATAAACGGGTTCCTGGCAACTAACCCTACCGATGCCGATTTAAAACCGATTTTCCGGTTGAAGGATCTCGGCAGGCTGTAGTTCAAGGTTATTTCCCTGGCTTTCACGTAAGTAGCCTTATAAATAAATGGCACCGCGATACCGTTGCCATCAGAATAGAACTGGCTCCAGTAAGTGGATGGATCCACTGCTTGGGTGTTTTTCTCATACACTGGCTTCCCTTCGGAATCCGTTCCCGTTTGCACGACGCCTTCCGGCACGTAACCTTTTACATTTCCGGCGGCCCTCCATTCGCCCAACGACATTTTAGCCGCCATGCGGGCTTCTTCAGAAGCAATCCATTCTTCCCTACCCGGTAATGTTTTTACGCTGCTCCCCCTTACAACCAAGAATAGATCCGTCATCGAGAAAATATCAGCGCCATATTTCACATCGAATACGGCATTCAGGCTAAAATTCTTGTAATTAAACTTCGTAGTTAGGCCCCCGGTCCAATCAAAAACACCTTTGCCCAGCACGCGTCTATCTGCCGTAGGTACCGGTGTTAAAGTATTTGGATTCAGGATGATGTTTCCACCGGGATCCCTTTGATAATCATAACCCATGATAGCGCCGTACTTCTCTCCCGGTTTGGCAGCCACTAACAGGCCCAGCCAGCGGGCTTCGGACAGCGCAATGAAAGGTACATCGGGCGCCAAGGATTCTACCTCGTTAATATTGCGGGCAAAGTTTACCGACAAATCCCAACTGAAATCCTTCTTGGAAATCGGTGTACCGGAAACCATCAGCTCCACCCCTTTATTGGTAATCATGCCCGCGTTAATGATCTGCTTACTATAGCCAGAAGATACCGGCGCCGGAACGATATTGATCTGGTCCCTCGAATGCGCCGTGTAATAGGTTCCATCGAAATTCAATCTGCCGTTGAAGAATTTCATATTTAAGCCCGTTTCAAAAGAACGGGTACGGGTCGGTTTAAGGTTGGTATTCGGTATGATGCTCGTTGCTAACTTGGCCGGTTGTACACCGTTAAATGAGAACGGGTATAAATTGTAATACACATCCAACATATACGGATCGGTATCACTACCTACTTCAGCCCATGAAGCCCTGAACTTACCGAACGATAATACATTGCTATGTATTTTGAAAGCATCCGTAAAGATGAAGCTACTGCTGACAGAAGGATAACTGTACACATTATTACCCCCGGGTAAAGTGGAAGAACCATCCCTACGTAAAGTTGCATCTACATACAAATAATCCTTATAAGCAAAAGTTAACAAGCCGTAAGCAGAACGTATTTCGCGGCGGATGTTATTTTCCACGATACTTTTATCCTGGTAACTGTTGATGCTCACCACATCTTTTACCGTCATATTAGAATAAGCGCCGGTAGTACCTTTGCGGTATCTTTGATTTAAACTGGCGCCCAAACGGGCAGTTAGCTTGATATTTTTATTCAGCTTTTTAGTGAAAGTTGCTATGAAATCGGCCTGGTTGGTCGTGTATTTCTGGTTCATCGTGTTCATCAAACCAGACAAAGCCAATGGAGTAGTAACAGGACTGTATTTCTGATAATCCAGGAAAGTAATGTCCGTGGAAGCCCTGGCCATCAAATTCAACCAATTGTTAACCTTATAATTAGCATTTATGGAACCCGTGAGGCGGTCCTTGTTAGTGAGGTTCGACATTTCATACAGCACCCAGTATGGATTTAAGCGGTATTGACCACCACCCCATTCCACGTAATCACCTCCGGGCGATTTATATGTATCGCTGAAAATGGCCTGGTCAATATTATTGGCTAAGCCGTTGAAGTTCTGCCCGATATTGGTTGGAGAATCACCCAGCCCGGCGCGGTTTTTCACTTTCTCCTTCATATAAGTTGCCCGGACTGATACATCCAACCGCTCACCGAACTTAGAGCGGCCGCTGAAGCTGAAAGTATTCCTGCGGATATTACTATTCGGCACGATATCCTCATATCTCAAATCGCCGGCAGAGAACCTGAAGTTAGATTTGTCGGTAGCATTCGTCAAGGAAAGGGTATTATTCAGGGATGAACCCGTTCTGAAGAAGCTATCAAAATTATCTTCCGCTAAAGCATAAGGCCTGGATACGCCATCGAAGCCGATCACGTTAATGTTAGGATCCAATCTCGGTCCAAAGTTGATGAACATCGTACCTTGCGCCTGCTGCTGATCTAAAGGAAGCTGGCCGGATCGCCCTTGGCCGTACAAGTATTGTACGCCGTCGCGTTTCGTAAGTTGATTTTCGAAAGTAGCCGTACTGCTTAGCTCTACACCCAATTCTTTCGAGCGGGAACCTTTTTTAGTCGTAATGAGTATAACACCGTTAGCGGCGCTGCTGCCATAAAGCGCAGAAGCCGACGGACCTTTCAGCACGCTTATTTTTTCGATATCATCCGGGTTCAGCGCGGAGATTGCATCCCCCATATCCACACCCTCCGCGTACTTGGTATCGCCCACTTGACCGTAATTGGAATTATCCATCGGCACACCATCTATAACATATAATGGTTGGTTATTGCCCGTAATACTGGTATTACCGCGGATAATCACCCTGGATGAGCCGGAAGGGCCTCCCGCTGTACTGTTAATAATTAAACCCGGCACTTTTCCCGCCAGCGAATTAATCACGTTTGTTTCCTTTGCTTTGTTGATGGCATCGCCATCAACTTCGGAGAAGGCGTATCCCAATTCACGTTCTTCCCTCCTGATACCGAGAGCGGTTACCACGACATCCTTCAGGTTCCGGACGGCGGAGTGCAAAATGACATCATAATTTTTTTGAGTAGTATTGGTTAAGAACCCGTAGCGTTGATATCCCATCATTTGAATAATAATGCTATCGCCTTTTTGCGCCACGATAGAAAAGTTACCCTTGGGATCGGAGATGACGACTTTCTTATTGTTCTTATTGAGGATACTGGCACTAGGGATAGCGGTACCATCTTCATCGGTGATGGTACCCTTGATAATACCTGGCGATTGAGCCATGGTATCCAGGTGGCATAAAGAGATAATGCCGATGCAACAACAAAGGCGCTGCAATTTTACAATTACATTCATCATAGTGGTAATTTTGGTTGACCTATTTCATTACGTACACGGTCGAAATTTCAATAAAACCAGCCAGGCCCGTTCAGACGGATAAATCCTTTTCCTGGTATACAATCACACATAGAAACAATGAAGAAAGTGCGCTGCAGCAAATGATTTGGTTGATGCATTTACGTTAACGTACACGAAATTTATCCTAAAAAAAGCCCGAAGGCAACGTGTACGTTAACGATTTTTCAAATTTTAAAAGGCTTTATGCAAGCCTTGTTTTTCGTTAACGTACACGAATTTAATCATAATGTTTGAAAATGCAAGGGGTAGAGGAATTTTTTTTGGATTTTTTTTGGGATGCGGGGGATCGGTGCGAGTAGAGACGAGGCATGCCTTGTCTCTACGGATGAACGTTGATCAATTCCGGTAATTCCGGTAATTTTCCTTCGTGATGATATCGATCGGCATATGTTGCACCATATCCACTTGCTTACCCAAAACGAGGTAATTATACAATGCCATAATGCCTTTATGACCTTGTTCCTGCGGTTTTTGACAAATGAGAAAATCAATGAATGATTTTTTCAAGTATTCGATATTCTCCGGTAAAAAATCGTATCCTAAGAGCTTGATATCCGGCTTTCCCGTTTCTTCCAAGAACTTCCCTACTGTTGACACTCTTGAATTGGTGACAAAAATAACCTGCACCTCATGTTCTTTCAGCACACGGTTCAGCTTATTCTTTACCGAACGGTAATCCGTTTGACGGATATCGGTCTTCAATATTTTTGCATTGACGCCGTTATTATCAAAATAAGCTCTGAACCCCTCTTCCTTCTTTAAGAGGTGATGGTGTAGATCCATCTCCTTCGAAATGTTCACGATCAACACCTGTTGCTTTTCACGTAATATATAATGTACCAGGTGAGCCCCGAGGTAGCCGCTCTGGTATAAATCCGGACCGATATAACTCAAGCGTTGCATATGATCCATATCGGAGTTAATAAATACGAAAGGAATATTCTTGGTGCCGCATTTCTTCACCAATTTATTCGTTTCCTCCTCGAACATGGGTGCGCATAAAATACCGTGAAACTCTTGTTTCATGATTTGGTTGACCCTGGCAGAAAAGGTTGATTTATCATTCTGATCGAACAGGAACTCGTTAACAATGACGCCGAAATCCCTGACCTCCGCAGCAGCTTGCCTTATGCCGTTCAACGGTGCATCCCAATACCCAGTTTCCCCCGACGCTGCCGGGATGAGGACAGCCAATTTCCACGTTCGCTTTGAGGCCAACCTCCTTGCCATCATATTGGGCTGATAATCCAGATCCTTTATGATCTTTAAAATCTTTTCCCTGGTCTTCACCGCAACACCGGTACGGTTGTTTAAAACACGATCTACCGTACCGATAGAAACATTCGCCCTCTTTGCTATTTCCTTCACGCCTACTTGGCTGGGTGCCCCTTCATTTTTCATGTATCAATTATTGTGGTTTTACCAGTTGTCATTACCGTAGAATCATTACTACTTTCGAAATTACGAAATTCAAGGCTGTTCCATTTAAAATTTATTTCCCGCATCCGTTCTACCACGAAAATCAAACTGACCAGGTAAAAATATTTGGAAATCTAAAAATAATAAATATTTTTGTGTACGTACACGAATTTTTCATAAAAGACAGCCAACCTTCTTCAATGCTCGCATATAATTAGTATTGCGCAGCAATATTCCTTATTCCCCGGTATCCCAATAAGATATTGACAAAATGTATATGACAGGACTTTTCCAGCGTGCATAACGGTGCGCGGACCGATTACGATTGGCTTTTCCCTATAGTTAAATTCATTCTTTCTCCATGTAAATCCAATTTAAATGAAAACTACTATTTACTTATTGCTGCTGTTAACTACAATAGCTTTAGCTTGTAACAAGCAGCAAATTCTTCAACAAAAACCGGGCGGAAAACCACTGAGCGCCGGCATCACTTCCGGGAGCAGCGGGTTTAAAGTCATCGCTTATCTACCGAAGTACACCAGCACATTGGCCGACCATATCGATGCCTTCGATTTCAGCAAGATCACGCACCTAAACATCGCGTTCTTCAACCCTGATGTTAACGGCGACTTCCCCGCTTCACAAGGAACCGGCTTAGATACCATTGTTTCCAAGGCGCATATGAACGATGTAAAAGTTCTGCTGTCGCTAGGTGGCGGCTCCAACCAAAGCCAGTATGCAGATCTTCTAACTACTGCCAACCGGGCAGACTTTGTAGATAACATCGTTGATCTCGTGTCCTTGTACGGGGTAGATGGTATCGATGTAGACCTGGAAGGTGATAATATCGACTCTAATTACGAAGCTTTTATCCTGGATTTATCCGCCGAATTAAAACCGCAGGGCAAATTACTGACCGCCGCCGTTGCCTGGTGGACCCGCAGCAGGATTACCGACTCTTGCTTGGCGGCATTCGACTTCATCAACGTGATGGCTTACGATAAAGCAGGTGATGAACATTCGCCTTACAGCTATGCAACACAACATCTTGATTACTGGAAAAACGACCGGGGAATGCCTGCTGACAAAGTGGTAATCGGTGTACCTTTCTACGGTTATTATACCGTATCCGGGAGCTTATATTCGATGAAGTTTTCGCAGATCGTTGCAGCCTATCCCGGCAGTGAATACCAGGACAGCGTGAGAAGAACCGATGGGTATTTCGTTAACTATAATGGCATTACCACGATTCAGAACAAGACTGCCCTCGCACAAAACGGTGGCGGCGGTATCATGTTCTGGCAAGTGTTACAAGATGCTAGCGGCTCCCTTTCCCTCTTGAAAGCCATAGATGATAAAATTAATATCGATAGTGGTTGGACCAGCCCATATGTAAACTGGCGTTACAACCTGTACACGGGTGGTAGCAGCACTTTCGGGGATTCTACCGCGATCAAGTACTCCGTTTCATACAAAGGAAATCCCGGTTTCTTACCCGCTCCGTATTACGGTTATGGAAAGGTACATTTACCGGCG
Organism: Chitinophaga caeni; assembly: GCF_002557795.1. Taxonomy (NCBI): domain Bacteria; kingdom Pseudomonadati; phylum Bacteroidota; class Chitinophagia; order Chitinophagales; family Chitinophagaceae; genus Chitinophaga; species Chitinophaga caeni. The sequence goes on from NZ_CP023777.1 coordinate 4,797,111, forward strand.
AATTGCGGCGGTTCCTTCGAGTTAAGCTCAGCTACAGGTATACCGAGATTAAAGATGACTTCCAGCGCTACGAGTAACCCTTCTAAATATTCCTGGTATAATATTGATGAATCGGAAGCTATTGCCGCGCTCTCTTTCGAACTTGAATTAGATGCTGCTTATACAAATGGTCAATTGATTATACCTTTCGGGTACAGTACTACGGGCAGTACCGTATTTAACAATACGAACCAGTTAACATCTACCTATACACCGGGAGTATTTGGCGCTATCCGGTTAGACTTTTACGGTGGTAGTTATGCAACGCTTTCATACAGGAACAGCAGTTACGGGTATAATGTCATCAATAATACCACTTTTAATAAAACGGGTAATTATAAAGTCGAACTGTATTGTAATAATAACAGTATTTCAACTACTTATAATAAAGGCGGGAGCACTTATACTTTGCCGGCACAAACTTTTAATGTTTGGGTGAATGGTACAAGGCTTGCAACGGGCGCTTCTTTAGTTGACTTCCCGGCTTCAGGGGAATTATCATCCTTGAGTGATATCAATAGTCTCTGTGTAAACGGTTCCGGCAATTCCGGAACGGCCTCACCATATACGCCCCCCAATTCCATGCAGGTTTACTTATCTAACGTGAATGTTAAATACAGTTTAGGTGATTAAAGATTTCATATAAATCGGGTCTTTCAGACCAAGAAAGCAGCCATGCCGGCGGTCGCCCTTTTGGGTGACCGCTAATTTCTTATTAAAATGCTCGCTAGCTTAGCCTGATGCGTTCCTCCTCTATATCCAATTGCAACAAATAATTACGGATCACCTCTTCATCATGCTTATCCTTAGAATGTCCCAATTCCAGTAACCATTGCCGTTGTTTACTAATTACCTCGAGATAAATTTCCCTGCTTTCCCCGGTTACCGCATAATCTATTTCATCGCTGCTTTTACCCCGCAACTTATCCGCTAGTTGTTGCAGGAACGGGTGCTTCGACAATTGCTCACTATATTCCGTTGTCAAAAAGTTATAGCCATGGCCGGCTACTCCTTTGCGTAATATTTCGACCGATTCTTCTTCCGGTAAGTAATCTTTATAAACCGGCAAACCGATCTTTTTAATGATCACCGGCAAGGTTAGTCCTTGAACGAGCAAGGTGGTCAGAATGACGATAAATGTAATAAACAGAATCAGGTTACGCTGCGGAAAAAGTAAACCATTGTCCATCTGTACGGGGATTGATAATGCTGCCGCCAAAGAAACGACACCGCGCATCCCCGTCCATCCCAGGATAAAAGGCACCCTAATGCCTGGGTTACTGGCGTCTGCCACCGTTATAAAATTCCTCGCGATCAGCGTCGTAATCACGGCGCCATATGCCGCGATAATCCTCACCAATATCAATACAGCGCTTATCAATAAACCGTAACCGATCGCCTGGCTTAAACTGACACCTTCCGTAGCTAAGCCTGCCCTGATCTCCGAAAGATCTAAGCCGATTAATATAAATACCAGTCCATTTAACACGAATACCAAGCTTTGCCATACATTTACGCCCCTCAAACGGGAGCTGCTGCTCAAAAATTCATGCCGTTTATTCGAAAGTAATAAGCCACCACTTACAACGGCCATCACACCGGAGCTATGTAATTCCTCCGCAACCAGGTACATCACGTAAGGGGCAACGATCGATAGTATAATGTCCATATTCGTGTCGGTTGGCAAGTTCTTATGAATTTTCATGAAAATCCATCCCACTAGCAGCCCGATCCCGATGCCACCTACTACCATCCAAACGAAACTCGCCGCTGCGTTGTACCAAATAAATTGTCCTGTTCCAACCGCGATCATTGCAAATTGGAATATGATTAGCGAAGAAGCATCGTTCATCAAACTCTCTCCTTCCAAGATAGAAGATACGCGGCGCGGCACTTTTACGAATTTCAGGATGGAACCTGCACTCACTGCATCCGGCGGGGAAACGATACCACCCAGCAAGAAACCCATCGCTAACGAGAATCCGGGAATTATTTTATTGGAAACAATGGCAACTGCCGTAGCGGTAAAAAAAACAACGATGAATGCAAAGCTGCCTACTATCCTTCGCCAGTGCCACAGTTCTTTCCAGGATATAGCCCAAGCTGCCTCGTAAAGCAGGGGCGGTAAAAAAATGATGAATATCAACTCCGGGTCTATATGGAATGGCGGCAGCCCCGGAATAAAGCTAACAGCCAGTCCCGTAATAACTAATAATACAGGGTATGCGACCTTAATCTTATTTGCCAGCATGATAATTAAAACCAGCAGAACAATTAAACTTAAATAAAATGTGAAATTCCCGATCATATTTGCATCATTGAGATAATAGGAAAATTATAAAATTTTCTGATGCCGAACTACCGATTTGGATGATAAGTGATTGAAACTAACATTTTTTTTTAATTATTAACGGCATAACGCGACCGGTATTCGGTAGGAGTGCAACCCATCTTTGCTTTAAATTGACGGGAAATATTTTTGTACTCTATGAAACCCATTTCTATCGCGATCTCGACTATCGGGCTGTTCGTTTCTAATAATTTTTCTGCAAACTTTTCTATTTTCAGATTGAGGATATAAGAATAGATCGAGTAATTCGTGGCATTTTTAAAACGGGATTCCAACAAGCGCCGGGAAAGCGGCACCAATTTCAATAACTCGTTTACATTCAGCTTGCGATCCAAGTTTTGGTGGATGTATTTCAATACGATCGATATCTGTGCATCTTGCGTGGCATACACATCTGTTGACTTACGGGTAACGATATGGGTGGGGTTTACGATCACGTCATCATGCAGATCACCTGGTCTTTCGATCATGCTTTCCATCAACCGGGCTGCCTCGTAGCCGCCTTGCTCAACATCTTGGTGAATAGAAGAAAGCTGCGGATCGGATAATGTGCAGATGATTTCATCATTATCCACACCTAGAACGGCGATTTCATCGGGAATTTGGATGCCCGCCTGGTTGCAAACTTCGATAATATGATGCCCCTGGTGATCATCGCAGGTCATGACCGCGGCCGGCTTGGGTAAGTTACGCAACCAATCCATCAGCGGCGCCGATTCATAATACCATAAATCCGTGGATTCTTCATTTTGATATTCGAAAAATCGGTCGTGGAACCCGTTTTTCTCCAATTCGTTCTTAAACCCTTCACAACGTTCTTCCGACCAAACGATCCCTTTAAAACCGTAAAAGCCGAAGTGCTGGAATCCTTTCTTGATAAAATAAGCCGCCCCCATCTTACCCGCCAGGTAATGATCTCCCGTGATATTGGGAATATCGGTAAACCGCTGTTTAAAATCTTGCGCAATGGCGGCAATACCGTTTTCTTGAAAGATTTTAACATTGTCGCTATTATAAAACTGCGCGATGATCCCATCGGCCTTCCATTTCAATGCCCATTCCAAAACGCCTTCCACTTCGTGTACTTCCCGGTACGACAACGGCATTTTACATAACACCCAAGATCCCCTACCCTTGGAGTAATTCACGATTCCTTTCAGAAGTCCATTGGCATAATCTTCGGTAAAATCAGTTAGCAAGATAATCCGCGGCATATGGTTCCAGCTATTTAAAGTATAGTTCTAAATGTAAGGATTTTAATCTATTGAAGCATGAAAGGCATGGAATCATATGATCTCCATGCCTTCATACATTTTTCCACGTACTATAATTAGGCTAATTCATTGCAATTATCCATGGACGCACATTCCAAGCTGCAAGCTGGATAGAGGTTGCGCCTAACTTTTCCATATCCATCGGCAACTTGCACTCCACGATCCTAGCTTCTCCTGGCAAAATAGTGAAATAATTATCCGACCAGGTAACGGGAACAATGATATTACCTTGCGCATCCTTCAATTTCAAGTTTACGAAGAAGGCTATGTTTTCCCCGGTATTTTTAATCTTTACCTGTAACATACGGTTACCCGGTGCAGTCATCAGCTCCTTTTCCAAGCTGGCGCTTGGCAGTTCGTTTAATTCTTTAAAGCTAGCATAAGATAACATGGGCGAGCCTACCCAATCCGAATTTTCCCAATCATAAACATCTTGGCCGGAAGAAAGGGTATAAAAATTATCCGTTATCAATTTACCTTTCCCATCAACCAACTTCAATGAAAGGAAAGTGTTCCGATCCATTTTATCGAGGGTAAATATTTTCCTGGCCAGTTCCGATGAGCCTGAAATATCAATCTTTTCCTTCAATAAACGCTTTGAATCGTAAGAGAATACTTCCACGATCGCCTTAGCTCCTTTGAGAGCAACTGTTGATTCATTGACGAAATAAATACCTTGATCTTTATAATTATAAATCAATTGTGCCGGTTGGTTTGCTTTTTTCACCCCGTAATAGGTCGGGGTGGGTATACCGTAATAATCATAGAGTTGCCAATACATCGACGGCCAGGCCGAGTTCAACATCCATTGAATAACACCCGTTGTTTTCGGTTGCTTCACGCGGAAAGCTTCGAACATGCTCTTAGTAGATTCGTAGCCTAACAAGTGCGCTTTATTGATATAATCTTCCAGGTTAACAGCAGCGCCGTATTTAGCATCCATGACCTTGGTCAAAACTTTCAGGCTGTTCAATGCCGTAGATGATGTGGTGCAATGAGCATCCCATGTAGCGCCGATTGGCCAAAGCTGATCCGGGGGGATCATCTTTTCTATAGACTCCAGAACAGGTAATTGCGCCCCGGTCCCGGTTTCCGTATTGAATCCATACGCACCGCCCAATTTGTCATCAATAAACCAATAATTGGGTCCTACATATTCATAGGGTCCGAGCATCTTCATGCCCGTGGGGCCGGTTACGTCGCTTTTCAAACCCTTGGCGGAACCGATATACGGGCGATTATCGTTCTCTTTTAAGAAGGATAAATAGCGCCGCTCCAATTCCGGCCTTAACAATTTATCACTACCACCATACCAAGCGATGATAGCGGGATGATTTCTCAACCATTTTACCTGGTCTTCAAAATACCGCGTCAGCAAATTGATATCGTGTTCGGAGCGGATGCAACCGAAATCATCGTCCGGTATGCCCAAGTAGCCTTCCCATTCCCATTGGCAGCTCCATCCAACCAATGCAAGGATGCCGTATTGATCGCAGAGGTCATAAATGTTTTGAGAAGTTCCCCAGATGTTTTCAAAACGGATCGTATTCAGGTTCATATCTTTCACGTACCGTACTTGCCGCTCGTTGGATCCCGGCGTATCACGCAGGAATATATCATCCGTCCACCCGGCGCCCTTAATGAACACTTTCTTTCCATTCAACTTATAACCGCGATGTCCTTCCCCAGTAAAATAGGTATCGATCTGCCGTATACCGAAGGTGACAGTTTTACGGTCGCTTGTTTTATTACCGGATACGAATGCCAGGTTAAGTTGGTATAATTCAGGTTTGCCAAGATCATGGCTCCACCAAAGGCGCGGATTCGTGATTGATAAAGCCTTCATCTGCGCGGGATCGATCTTAACCAATTGTCTTTGTTTCGCGGCAAGGCTGACCGGCTTAGAATAATGTTTTCCTTCCAACTTCAATTCCAAAGTCCCGTTCACGGGATGATCGCTATAATTGACTAGTTCGGTTTGAACCGTTAGTTGTGCGGATTTTAAAGTAGCGGTGTCAACGATCGTCTTCACCCAGCTATTCTCAATGCCAATATCCCCGGTAATTACGACTTTTACATCGCGGAAAAGCCCCATGCTTTCATCGAGCGGCCGGGGATTCCAATCTACGAAACCGATATTCGGTTCCCCTTTCTGAGCACGGAATACTTCGACTGCCAGGAAATTTTCCGGTTTGGCGACACCGGTAATATCGAAACTGTAACGGCAGAAGGAGCCGTACACTTGCGTTTTAGGTGCAATCAATTTGCCGTTGATCCAGATATTAGCGCGGTAAGAAATACCATCAAATACCAGGTGAACACGTTTGTTTGGCTCCAGGGGTAAAGCGAAACTTGTTCGATACCACCAAGATGTATCAAATGCCGAGCGATCCGCCTTTTTATAGTTATCCGCCAGGAAAATATCCTTGTATAGTCCATTAGCCGTCAAGGTAGCCATGACGGTTGAGGGTACATTTGCCGGGAACCAGTTGACAGTATTCCCTTGCGATGTAGATAATTTCTTGCCATCATCATGTACCTTGGCGGCACTCTGGATTTTCCAATTACCGGAGAGTAGTATTTCTCCATGAGCATTTGTCTTCTGCTGCGCCGATACATCCGGGTGGCACCAGGAGCAGATCCCTGCTACCGCCAGTAAAAACAAGTTCTTCTTCATAACAATTAATACATTTCAATCTTGTTTACAACTAAAGCGCCCGCACCCAAAATACCGATATCCGCGTTACGGGAAACTTTGATCTGAATATTTTTAATCGTCTCCGGGTAAGGGAAACTTTCCATGATGGTATACATTTCATCCGAAAAATAAGGGAAAGCACCAGCAATTCCGCCACCGATAATAATAAGCTGCGGATCGTAAGCAAACAGGATCGTTTGCATTAATACCCCGATATGCTTCCCAAATTCTTTCCAAAGGCCCAGTTCTCCTTCCAAGGCTTTCTCCGCGGCGATCATCCCGGTCGTATTATGCAACTTAAAAAATTCGCTTCCGCAATAATGCTCCAAGGTTGCTTCGAGGTATGGAATACAACCTATTTCTCCTGCCCCGCTATTCTTTCCCGCGTATAATTGATCATTGATGATGATCCCCGCACCGACACCGGTTCCTAGCGTCACTCCCACTACATCTTTAAATTCCCGGCCGATCCCAAATTCTTTTTCACCTAATACGAAGCAATTCGAATCATTATTGATGAATACCGGTACATTGAATGTTGCGGATAAAATCTCTTTCAAAGGAACTTCTTGCCAAGCGGGAATATTGGCTACATTATAAACAATACCCCTGGCGATGTCTACTACCGAAGGCACCCCGATTCCAATTCCTTCGATATCATCCGTCATCATGCCGCGGATTAATTTCTTAAAATACGCTAACGAATCTTCCAATGACAAACCAGCCATACTTGGCTCCACGATTTTTTTAACCACTTTCCCATCACTTATCTGCCCGATCCTGACATTACTTCCACCTAGATCAATACCTAACATCATGAGGATATGCTTTGAATTATTTTATAGAATGAATAAATAAATATCGAGGATTTATCCCGGTGCGAAACCGGGATAATTTTAATAGACAAAAAACGGTTAATACTGCTTTTTATCATCTCAAATCCTACGTACTAAAAATATACCAGGTGCTTATTACTTCGCTTTAAAACACCAAAACGTTGCTTCGTTCCACACTTCAAACTCGATCCCCGGCTCAGCCCAGGCCAATACCATCTTATCATCTGAAAGAGAGATTATATCGAATACATATACCGGGGCCGTATCCCAACAACTGCTGCCGGATAATACGGTGGCTCCAGAAAACTGCAATTCCCCGATACTCCATACCGTGCCATTTTCCTTCACCTTTTTCTTGGACATATCAAATTTAAAGGTACCTTTCTCGATCACATCTCCACCTACCTTACGACGGGTAAAATTTGCGCCGCCATTCAGGTCAAATACCATTTCTTCATCAGCGCTCACTACTTTACCGCCGAACACTTCATCGCCAATTCCGAAAACGCTCCAGCCCGGACCAAAATCATTCCCGTAGCCGGCAGTACCGTATACAATGCCGCCGAAACTCTCCGGATCCCATTCCCAAACTTTACCGGCAGGATCCTCACCGCCGAAAATAGTCCATTCTGCCTCCGCAGGTTTATCGATTTTAGTCACATTAACCTTCCTGGTAGTAGTCACGGTGCCGCCATCACACAGACCCGTAAAAGTAATGGTCGTTTCCCCGAGGAAAGGTAAACGTACAACTTCCTTTTGCTTGGTAGATTTACCGATAACGTAGTCCCAATAAGACCCGACGCCCGGCGTATTATTTTCCATCAGGATTTCGTTGCTTCCTTCCGAAACGGATTCCACGACTAAACTGAGTTGATCTTCCGGAACCACTCCCCCCATGGGTTTATCATCTACGACCGGTTCGCAAGCGAACAAAACGATCATGGGTATCAATAGCTTTATAATATGTTTCATATCATTCTATTTAAATGAATGTTGTAAAGATGTTATTCCCAACCAGGTGTTTGCTTTAAAACGCCGGATGAAAGTTGAATTTCCGCTTCAGGGATGGGCATAAAACCACCCGTTTCATTGAATCGTCCCACTTGGTCGCCTAGATCCAGGTTGGTTGGTACACCATCATTTTGAATTTCTACACCGTTTTGATTGTTCAAGGCTTGTGCAGCAATGCCCCAACGCATCAGGTCAAAATAGCGCAAACCTTCGAAAGCCAATTCCCAGCGGCGTTCGTTGCGGAGCGCATTATCCGAATATGCAACGGCGCCCAAGCCTACTCTTTGGCGCACGAGGTTTAGAGGTGCGGCATCTTTTTTCAATTCGGCAGCCATCAACAATACATCCGCAAAGCGGATAATCACCAGGTCCTGGGTATTATTGATTTGATAATCATCATTTACCATTTCGCCGTATAATTCTTTACTATAATTCACGAATCCACCGTCCTTTTTCACGTTTACGGCGATGTATTTCTTTTGCCAAAGGCCGGATTCGTGCTGTTGATGATCGGCAGCCCATTGGTAAGCCGGCATTTCGTTATCTGCGTCGGTAACATCGATGATAGAGCCTTTTTTACGCGGATCGTTTTGTGGCCAGTTATTCCATAATTGCGGGTTTACCGGGCCAAAACCCCAACCTTTTCCATAAGGGAAGATACCCGCTTCATCCTGCTCACGGGGAGAAAAATATAAGTTGATGCGGTTACAATCTCCCACGTTATCCCAAGTCACTTTCGCAGCATTTTGAAAAGCGAAGATGGTTTCATAGTTACCACCACTTTCCCCGGCCCATTGCAGATCATTATCAATAGAGTAAGGATAGCCATCCCTTTTAGAAAGCAAGTTGCTATAAGGCCATAAATTGCGAAAATCCGGGTAAAGGTCATAGCCGCTATGAGTAATGCAATCGTCTAAATAATTAACAACCTCTGTTTTACCCATGGTACCGCCACCCGGTAAGTTGATGGTTTCATTCTTATAATACCCGGAATAGAACAGGTAAGCCCTGCCCATCAATGCTTCGGCCGCCCATTTACTGGCCCTGCCTCTTTCAGCTACTTTAGGGGTGTTTGGCATCTTTTCGATAGCCATTTTCAAATCGGCAGCGATCTGGCCAAAAAGTTCATCTGCACTGGCTCTCGGCAGGTTTTCTGGATCGGGTGAGAGTACTAGCGGCGCCGTTCCGAATAACTTGGCTAGGTAGAAATAAGAATAGGCTCTCAGGAAATAAGCTTGTCCTTCAACGTACGAACGGGAGGCCTCGCTATCCCAAGTAATCATATCCAGGGATCTCAACAACATGTTTACCCGGAAGATGCTTCTATATGCGTTTGACCAGGTATCGCGGAACATGTTCGGATCCGACAATACAAATTTTTCGAGGTTGGCCCAATCCTTATCATCCGGCCCACCGCCACCGAAGCGGTCGTCCGAAAGCACCTCTCCTACCACAAACGCGCAACGCGCATTTTCGTCCATTTCCATGGCGCGGGCAGCGGCATATACGCCGGTGAGTAAATTATTAACCTCATCCTGGTTCCCGGGATAGTTGGATGTATCCTTTTCGGTGAGGTTCTCCGTATCTAAGAATTTGTTACAGGCCACCAAGGAGACGGCTGCAATCATTATGATGATGATTCTTTTCATGTCGCTAGTTTTAGAAGTTCAGATTAATACCCACCATATAGGTTCTAGGGCTTGGATAAAAACCAAGATCGATTCCAGAAACCCATCCTTGCCCTGCACCATAACCGATTTCGGGATCCATACCGGGGTACTTGGTGATCGTGAACAGGTTTTGCGCACCCACGTACACATGTGCCTTTTGTAAGAAAGTACGCGGGAACAACCTGCATAAATCATATCCTATGGTGATATTTTGCATCCGCACGTAATCCCCGTCTTCCATGTACAAATCAGAAACGTATTGCCTGTTGGTATGCACATTCGTACTAAGCCTAGGGAACCTGTTGGAGGTCCCGGCGCCGTGCCAACGGTCGAATATGTCGGCAGTGAAATTATCCTTCGGGGAATCACTCCAGGAACGGTATGACCTTAAAATTTGATTCCCGAAAACACCGCGCATTTGAATACTGATATCGAATCCCTTATAGCTGGCATTTAAACCCAAGCCTACCAAGAAATCGGGATGCGGGTTTCCGATCATACCACGATCGTTTGGCGTGATTTCGCCGTCACCGTCGCGGTCTACCCAAATAACATCCCCTTCGCGCGTTCCATCCAACTTGGCACCTTTATATTCATCCACTTCTTGCTGTGTTTGGAAGATCCCGGCAGTTTGGTAACCATAGAAGAAACCAACCGGGTAGCCGACCTGCGCGCGGTAACTCTCGGTAGAACCTTGGAAGAGAACGTCCGTTCCACCGTGAATGATTCCTTCCGAATTGGCCAGGCGGGTTACCTTGTTCTTATTATAAGCCATGTTGGCATTTACCCCGTATTGGAAGGCACCGATATGATCTTTCCAATCTACGGCTAGCTCGATACCTTTATTCTCGATATCTCCACCGTTAATATAAGGTGCTCCCGTGCCGTAAGAAGCTAATTGCGGTGCAACGACCAACCAATCTTTCGTTTTCTTGATATAGTAATCGAAGGCAAGTCCCAGGCGACTATTCAAGAAACGCGCATCCAAGCCGATATTGGTTTGCTCGGAAACTTCCCAGCTAACATCTTCATTCGGTAAAATCCTGGGGTAAGAACCAATTAACGGAACCGTTTTATCATCCCCGAAAGTGTATTGCGCATTATTAGATATCGGAGATAAGTATTGGAATGGCGCTATGGACTGGTTACCATTTTGTCCCCAGCTGGCCCTTAATTTCAAGAAATTAACCGCGGTAGAAATTTTTTGCATGAAAGGTTCAGAAGTCATGATCCAACCAGCGGACACGGAAGGGAAATACCCCCAGCGGTTGCCTTCCGCGAAGTTAGAAGAACCATCAGCGCGTAATACCAGGGAGAGCATATATTTATCAGCATAATCGTAGTTCACGCGACCGAAGAAAGAAGCGATAGAGCTTTTACCCCAAGGCGTCCCGCCCATCGAAGTAGCGGCATTGATTTCCGTCAATGGCGCATTGCTGATATACGCATGTTTAAAATCATGAAAAATAGGATTACCATTAGCTGCATTCAAACTTTCACCGAGCCCGTATTGTTCTAATGATTGTCCTACCATCGCGTTGAAGTTGTGCTTCTCTCTCAAAGAAAATTGGTACGTCAGCGTATTTTGCCAAGTATAGCTCATCCCGGCCCACATGCTTTGCGAAACGGATTCCAAAGTATTAAATACCGTAGAAGAGAAGCTATATTTCGGGTTAAAGCTGCGGTAACTTCCCGCATTGAGCGTATAACCAAAATTCGAGTTCAACACCAAGCCTTTGACCGGTTCGATGTTTAAGAATATATTGGCTTTCAGGTTGTGATTCTTATTTAAATTTTTTGAGCGCACATCCATCTGGGCGATGGGGTTGGCTGTCCTGATTTCCCAAGGAATCGCGTAATGGTATTCCCCGTTCTCATCTAAATTCGGAAGGAAAGGGTTTGTTTTGATCAGGTTACGAACATCATTATACCACATATCACCAATAGCGATACCGTTGTTCTGAACGAAAGAATACAACAGGTTCTCACCCAATTTCACGATAGCGCGATCATTATGTTTGTACAGCGTATGCTCCGAGTTGATCCTGGCGGTATAACGCTCGTAATCCGGTTGCGCGGGTTTTCCCAAGATACCCTCCTGGGAAGTAAATCCGAAACCAACGGAATAAACAGATTGTTCGTTACCACCGCTAAAGTTCAGCGTATAGTTCTGTGTCGGCGCATTTTTATTACGGGAAAGGTCCAACCAATTCGTTCCTTTCCACGAGCCGTTCGCAATTTTATCCCAGTCGGGAACATCGGCAGCAAAATCGTAAGGAGTAAGTCCATCCATCAACCTGGCTTCGTTCACGATCACCGCATATTGCTGTGCATTCAATACCTGCGGCATGCGGTATACATTCTGTGCCCCGTAAAACCCATCGATAAAGATCTTCATCTTTCCGGCCTTCCCTTGTTTCGTAGTAACTAATACTACCCCGTTGGCAGCCCTGGAACCGTAAATCGCAGCAGAGGCAGCATCTTTTAGAACGTCGATAGATTCGATATCAGCCGGGTTAATACTATTAATATCACCCCCGGGAGAACCGTCGATGATATAAAGGGGGCTGGCATCGCCCACGGTGCCGAGACCACGTATTACGACCTTAAAACCTTCCCCCGGCATACCGGAAGATTGGGTAATGTTTACACCCGGCGCCTGGCTTTGTAAAGCGCCTAAAGGGTTCACCGTATTTAACTTGCGTAACTCCTCGCCTTTCACTTGGACAGTGGCGCCCGTCACTAATTTTTTCTTTTGGGTACCGTAACCCATCACCACCACCTCATCCAAATTACCCAGGTCGGCATCCAATACGATGCTGAGGTTTGTTTGCGTACCTACCTGGATTTCCTTTGCTTTAAACCCGATGTAAGAGAATATTAAAACGGCATCATTAGAAGGAACTTCCATGCTAAAGGCGCCTTGTGCATCGGTCACCGTTCCTTTAGAAGTACCTTTTAACAAGATGTTGACCCCGATCAATCGTTCGCCGGAAGCATTGCTTACCGTACCTTTGACGGTTCTTGATTGCCGGGGGGATAGTTCCATGTATTTACCGCCCGCGGCGTACATGGAAGGGGGAATCGCGAGTAGCGAAATCATGATCATAAGCAAGCGGATGCTGATCATAACTCCCCGTGATTCGTGCAGCATTTGTAGAGTTTTCATATAAATCGATTTTTATCATGCCATACTCCGGTTAGGAGTTAATTAAGACGATCGGTTGATTTGTTGCGGCCATTACTTTTCTTTATTAAGTCAACATCTTATATGCATCATGAAACCTTAGGGCAATGACGGTCCGTTCCGGGAGTTGGCCATCCCGGTCAGTACCTTGTATTTCGATTGAAAGGAGCAAAGCTCAGAGTAGCTTGTTGTGAATTAACCTAAGCTAAGCGTCATTGCACAATTTTGGTTGATCTGTTTCCTACCTGGGTTTATTTTTTGAATGAATACAGCATTTTGGTTGAACAAGTCATCGTTTTTCATCGCGTAAGCTTGGAATATCGCTTTATACTTTTCATGCAACATCTGATGAAATATTCCCAAGGCATTAACTTAAACAAATATATTATGACTAGACAGTAAAATCAACCTTGTTTTGCGCATACCTATCCTCATTTTGCGCAAAAATTTAACAAACTTGTCATATGGATATACAAAGGGATCCTCCTTCGGTTAACAATCTTGATGGGTTATAACAAAACATACTTCAAAAAAAATGGTGCCTGGCAGAACATAAATATGTTCCACCGGCACCATTTAGAATCACAACAATTTCTATTACAATGGGTTTTGGACAACTATACCATTGGTGTTGTTGATTTCATCTTGCGGTATTACGAATTGCCATCTTTTGTCAGTCGGTTCTACGTAAAGAACGTCACCGGCAAGACTTGAATTATGATTTCCACCCCTTCTATCCAAGGCGATGTTCATACGTTTCAGATCGTAGAAGTCGAAACCTTCACCCCACAATTCTATACGGCGTTGTGTTAGTATCTCATCGATCAGGGCAGCACCCGTATTGGTACTCATTACATAATTAGGATCACGTTGATGAGCCAGGGTATATAAAGCTTGCGCAGCTTCGGCAGTTTTACCGTCGCGGGCATTTGCTTCCGCTTCGATCAGGATCATTTCGGAGGCACGCATCAATACCAGGTCACCGATACTGCTACCGCCATCCGCAACGCGGAACTTACGGCTCATATATGGGTAGCGTTTACCGCTATTAGGAATGGGGAAGTCGGTATTTTTACCTGTAGAATCCCATAATTGCTTCCTGACATCGGTATCTGTAATCTTAGCATATAATGGAGAGAAGATTGCTTTGGGATTCCCCCTGATGTTCGATGAACCGAAGTTACAGGACATGTATGCAAAGAAGGAATAATAATAAGTAGTTTGATCCGACTGTTGGTGCACACCCCAGATCCACTCATCATTGGAGTAATCATTAAACCCTGACATATAATCTGCATCACTCATCAACGTGAAACCATCCCTTGCACGGGCAGCATAATAAGCGGCGGAGTCCCACCTTTGTTGAGTCAATGCAACACGGGCTTTTAAACCTTCAGCAACATTCAAATCAAGATGTGAAATATTGGCGCGGTTATAATTTTGCAACATGGCCTTAGCCTGATCCAAATCGGCATTGATCTGGGTATATACTTCTTCCACGGTATTCCTCGGCGTGATCGGCTCGTTGGGCATCAATTTCAAAGGAACGGCCAGGCTGGAATTATCTCCACCCTTAACATAACGTTCCCCGAACAATTGAACCATCTGGTAATAAGCCCAGGCACGGTAAGCATAAGCTTCTCCCTTGATTGCCATCTTATCTTCTTCGGGGCCGGTAGCGCCGTCCACGTTTGCTAAGATCATATTGGCATTACCGATGATCGTGTAGTAAAAAGCATAATTAAAGAATGGAACCCGGCTGGTACTGATACGGTGCGAGATCCATTTATATTCATTGTTGAACCAACCGTTTCCGGCTGCCGTCATTACCAGGTCCCTTCCCATTACATTCATGTAAATCATGTTGGCACTTTGACCACCTTGGTCCTGGTTACTATAAAACTGGGAATACAAGTAGCGGTGAATACCGTTTACAGCAGCCCAAGCGTTGTCTGTTGTACTGAAAGCATCTTCTGTTGCAACCTGGTCTGTAGGATTGGTTGTTAAATAATCCTTGCTGCAAGACAACATTACCAGGGCAAAGAAAAAGAGGGATAAGTATTTCCCTTTGCTCAATAATTTATTCGAAATCATGCGCTTCATCATTTTAGAAATTAAGATTAACACCCATTGTCATAATCCTGTTATAAGTGTACGAGTTAGAAGTGGTACCGCTAAACTCGCCGTTCACGTTCATCCCCTTCCTGGCAGAAAACATGTGCAAGTTCTCACCTGAAACATAGATACTGGCTCTCGTGGCATTAATGCGTGACAACCATCTTGCAGGCAAATCATATGACAAGGTAATATTATTGATATTCATGAAAGACGCCTTGGTTAGCCAACGGTCGCTGGCAGCGGAGAAATCGGAAATACGTTTATTATCCAATCTCGGCACATCCGTGATGTCACCCGGTTTTTGCCAACGTTTCAGGATATCCGTAGAGAATATTGTACCGTAAGTACCTGCATGCATCAAGCTAGCATAGCTACCATCATATACTTTACCACCTAATTGATAAGTCAATAATACTGATAATGTCAAACCTTTATAACTAACCTGGTGTTGCATGCTACCGTATACCTTCGGAATGGAAGATTCCCCAACATACATCAGCTTAGCGTTACTCACGGAACTGGTTACCGTATCCTGCCCGCCGTTCTTATTAGTGATAATTTTGGTAGTTCCCGGATCATCAGGATCATAGGTTTCCGCTATGTAAAGTGCATCCCCGTTGTCCGGATCAACACCGTAGTAATGGCGCAAGTAGTAATCATAGATTGAATGACCGGCACTCAATTGCTTGGTCCCGTTAATGATTTTCTCTTGACCAACAGGCATCTTGGTGATTTCATTTTTGAACGTAGTTGCATTCAGCGTGATAGAGTAGTTAATATCGTTTGTTTTCACTACTTCACCTGTCAATTGGAGTTCTACACCCCTATTGTACATATTACCCACGTTCTGGCTGATAGAGAATTCTCCGGATGTTGTACCCCCGTTACTCAATGGTTGTGGAACATCGAAGATCAAACCGCTCGTTTTACGATCGAAGTAGTCGACCAAACCGGATAAGCGACCTTTAAAGAAACTAAATTCAACTCCCAGGTCAAAGGAATTGTTAGATTCCCAGGTCAACTGGTTATTACCCAATGTACCTTGAACGAAGCCCGGCTCGGTAGCGTTATTACGCCCCAAGTTATAGAACGATTGGTAAGCGTAATAGCTGATGCCGCCATCATTACCGATTTTACCATAAGAAGCTCTCAAACGTAAATAATCAACAAAGTTGGCATTGAAAAATTCTTCACGGTGGATGTTCCAAGCACCTCCAAGTGACCAGAATGTTGCCCAACGCACATCTGGAGAAAATTTCGAGTTACCGTCGCGGCGGATAGACCCGGTTACAATATACTTACCATCATAATCGTAAGACACTTTACCCAGGTAACTTTCGATGGCCTTACTATCTTGATAAGAAGTAGTCGAGTTAATGGTAGAGAAATTCGGTAATTCAGAAATACCATCTACAATTTGCCCTTGCTTGTTACCACTCAGGTAATTGTAAGTCAAACTATAGTTTTCATGACCTGCCATGGCGCTAACGCCGTGCTTGTTCCATTTTTTATCGAAATACAACAACTGGTTAAATGTATAGCTCAAGGTACGATCCGAATACCTGGTAGAACGTCCTGCCGGGGAGCCATCACCGATAATTTTGTTATCGTAGTTCTGTTGGAAATTGCTTTGAATGTCGGCGCTGAAATTAGTTCTTAATTTCAGGAACGGCGCGAAGGTAACCTCACCGAAGGTACGGCCACTTAAGAAAGTACGGTTTTGAATCCTGGCATTGAGCAAGTTTTCATATACGGCGTTCCTACCGGTGGCAAAGGGCCTGTCTTCACCCAAATCATAGGCCGGTTTACCGTTAACATCCAGAACGTAAGTACCGTCATCATTATGGGCATGTACCGGGTAAATAGGCGCAATATAGCGGGAGAAATAGAACGGGTTTACATACCCGGTATTACTGCTACTATTATCTTCATTCTCCTTTACATACGTACCCGCTACATTCAACCCGGTTTTAAACCAAGTAGTTGGAGTTACATCCAAGTTAACACGACCGTTGAAACGTTTCATGTTAGAACTGATGAGGTAACCTTTCATATCGGTATAGCCAAATGAGCCGTAATAGGTAGATTTATCGCTACCACCGCTATAAGCCAATTGATAATTTTGGCGGGACCTGCCACCGTTTTCAGCAGCGTCGCTCCAATTTAAATCTTCAGGATATAACAGGCGGGCATTCGGGTTCATCATACCATTTTCATCAACCAGTTGATCACCGGGAACATTGAACGGGTTCATACCGAGTAATTGGCTGATATCACTGTAAGCGGTACCGTTATAATTTTGTTTCCCGGCATTTGCCCCGGAGGTAAAGCGTGGGTATAAACCGGAAGCAATCTTGGAAGCATCTTCCAAAGGAATTGGATCATCTCCGTATACCATGCTATTGCGGTATGATTCCCACATCAGGGGAACATATTGGAATGCATTAACCCTATCATACTCCGGTAAACCGCGCCTTACTACCCCGTAGTTGGCCGTAAAACTTAAGGTAGGCTTGTATTTATTTCCTTTCCTGGTAGTGATCACGATAACCCCGTTGGCACCCCTGGAACCGTACAATGCGGCAGAAGTAGCATCTTTTAACACGGAGATATTCTCGATATCCGCCGGATCTAGGGAACTGATAGAACCATCATACGGCACACCATCAACCACGTATAGCGGGCTGCTGGACGCAGAGATAGAACCGAAGCCACGTAAGCGAATGGCAGCACCGGAGTTTGGCGCACCACCACTAAGCGTAGTTTGAATACCGGGAGCAGCGCCCACTAAGGCATTCGCGATACTATTTAAGGGTCTTTTATCGAAGAAATCCCTATTGACTTGTGCTGCTGCACCCGTATAAAGATCTTTCTTCACGCTACCATAGGCAGTAATCACCTGCTCCTGCAATTGGTTGACGTTCAATTTCAGGATGACATTCAAAGTGTTTTTACCTTCTACGGCTGCTTCGGCTGTTTTATAACCGATGAATGAAACGACCAAAATGTCGGTAGGCTTACAATCGATCGAGTAATTACCATTCTCATCGGTTACCGTGGCAACATTAGATCCTTTAACCACCACGGTTGCTCCGGGTAATGCCTGTCCTGTTTCATCCACCACCTTACCGGAAACTTTGATCCGGGCGGCGGCTGAACTGGGCATCATTTCCGGGCTGGCGTTAGCCCTTTGCTTTACGACAACCGTATTGTTAACGATCTCGTAGGTAAGGGTTTGGCCTTCAAAGCATTGATTCAGTACATCGCGTAAATCCCCGTTTTTCACTGCGAGGCTCACATTATGCCCCATGCGGATATCCTTATCGCTAAAGAAAAAGGAATAACCGGATTGCTTTTCAATTTCTTTTAAAATCTCCTTTAACGGAGCATTTCTCTTAGTAATTGTAATTTTTTGTCCGAGCAAGGCAGCATGTGCAGAAACGCTGAAAATGAGCAGGATAGCTGTTGCGAACTTGATAAAGAACCGGGGGCGGAAAGCAGGCATAATCACCTTGGTTTTCGCCGTTAATAGGCGGAATATCCCCCTTGCCCAATGATAAATTGGACTAAAATAAGCACGAAATTTCATACTTTTGAATAGTTTGGGTTTGCTAAATCACTAAACAGTTAGATTACTGTTGAATTTTCTTTCATTCGACCCGGACATTTTTTGCCGTTCCATCTGATCCATGGAGCGGCATTTTTATATCCAGCCGATTTTGTTTCCTTTGGTTGATAGTTTAAGTCAAAATTCAGGCATAAGCGATCTTAGATTTTAGGATTTTATAATGATTGTTTTATCTCTCATTTCAAAATTCAACTTACCGGTTACTTCGAGAATATGCAGTAACTCGGAAAGTTTAACATCCCTCGATATGCCACCGCTAAATGTTTCCCCGATACTAGTTGCAGTTTGATATTCCACTGCCACCCCGTACCAGCGGCTCACTTGCCTCATGATGGAATAAATATCGACACTATTAAAACGGAAATGACCATTTTTCCATGCTAAAATATTTTCAACGTCAACATTATGATCGAGTACTAATTTGCCGTTTCCATGTATACTGACCTGGTCATTTTCTTCCAGGATAACATTTCTAATTTTAAGCTTTCCTTCTACCAAGGTGGTTTTTTGCACGGGCTCGTCATTATACGTATTTACGTTGAAACTAGTCCCGAGATCTTCTAAAATTTCAGTGCCTGCTTTGACCCTGAAAACAATATCGGGCCTATGGGTTACTTCAAAATATGCTTCGCCAGTTATACTGACTTCCCTGGTATTCGTGTTGAAAGCCGTGGGATAAGTAATAGAGGAAGCCGCGTTCAGCCAAACCTTGGTACTATCGGGCAGCATAACCCTGAACGTGCGCCCGATCGGCGTACTGATCGTATTATAAACTACCTGTTGTTGAAAATCGGCCCCCTGGTAACTGATCTGGTCGCCGGTTTTAATAACTTTCGTGCTTCCCTGGGTAGTGAGTATCCCGTTGCCCAGCGAATCCAATACTATTTCTTCGCCGTTAGCAAGCGTTAGTATAGCGCCGGATTGCCCCGGTAGAATATCGTGTTCTTGATCGATAACATTTGCTAAAGGGCGTTTTTCTTGTTTCCCTTGAAGGAACCAAGCCAAGTTAGCAGCTAATGCGAGGAATAAAACAGCAGCGGCAGCATACCAGGCCATTTTCCTGGATCTGCTGATCTTGATAACTGGCCCGGTTTTTTCGATGCCCTGCAAAATATTTGCATGCATCCTTTCCCTCGTAGCTTCTGCTTCTCCAAATGGAACGGTCCAGCCAGACTCCCCGGAAATATAGTCAAACCAGGTTTCTACGATCCGTTTCTCTTCTTCGGAACACAAGCCCTTCCGGTACTTTACCAATAAATCCCGTGCTTTTTCCTTATCCAAGTTAACTCAGTTTAATATTAGTGACATGAAAAGACTAAAAGTGGACTTTTTTACTAAAAAAAATTTTGAATGGATATTTGGGCGATAATTACCAGGATAGTAATAGAGATATGACGTAATTGTACCCGCAGTAATTTTAAGGCACGATGTATTTGCTTTCTTACCGTCTCTTCGGATATATCCAGCTGGTTAGCAATTTCCTGGTAACTTAAATTGTATTCCCTACTCAGGCGGAATACATGTTGCATCCTGCCCGGCAGCTGTGCAATT
Source organism: Chitinophaga caeni (assembly GCF_002557795.1). Lineage (NCBI taxonomy): Bacteria > Pseudomonadati > Bacteroidota > Chitinophagia > Chitinophagales > Chitinophagaceae > Chitinophaga > Chitinophaga caeni. Next base: position 4,817,473 of record NZ_CP023777.1, read on the forward strand.
GCTGATTCCAGTTGATGACCGGTTTCCTTCAGGTTCAAAACATTTTCCGGTGCGGCGCCATCCTGCATGCTAAGCATAAAATCCGCCAAGTATTCGAGGTAATGTCCACGGTTGATATTCTTCTCGATATACCTGATAGACATATAACGGGCGCAATTAAATATATAAGTGGAGAAACTTGTTTTTATAGCAATGACCTTCCTGCGGTTCCACAGCGAAATAAAAATTTCCTGCACGATATCTTCCGCATCAGACTGCTCCTTAATCGCACGTATAACAAATGTCAATAGCCGCTCCCAATACCTATTATAAATGGTAGTAAATGCTTCTATATTGTCGTCTTTCACGAAGACGAGCAGTGCATCATCGGTCAGATTATGATAAGTTACCTGCATCAAGAAATTAAAACAACCAGTACGTATTAATCAATAAAATAATGTGAATAAAATTTAGATATCACATAAAAAATAGCAGAACAGAACAATTTCATTTCACATTATACAATAAAGCATATAACAGGATTTAAATTAGACCTACCCCTTCATTGCATAGATTTACTTTGTTGATTTAGTTTATTATTAGATCTTGGTTATGTACAAAGATAATTCTAAGATAGAGAATCCTATTGAAATCAACAATAATTTCCTATTGCTTGGGAAGTTTCCTTGTGGCTGGGAATATATGTTACAACTTTATATTTGTCTTTTCAATGGCCCCTTACAGTTCCTATCGCAATAAAAAATCCGCCCCAGCCGGGACGGATTAGAATAATAATTCAGATTTATTTAAATAACTTAAGACTTGCGGACATACTTGGTTAATATAACGATGGTTTGTTCGTTAACCTTACCTTCTATTTGCTCTACATTATCATTTACAAGCCTAATTTTTCGAACGATGGTGCCTTTCGGCGCCATAAAATTAGCGCCTTTCACGTTCAAGCCCTGGGTTAATACCACGGTATCCCCGTTTGCCAACTCGGTTCCGTTACTGTCTTTATGCACTGCCTTCACCTCGAAGGCGCTCTTAGCCCACAGGACTACCGCTTCCCCTAATTCCACCGAACCCATGATTTCCGCGGCCCACTCTTCATCCTTAAAAGTGTATAATATCCTGTAACTCAAGGCTTGCACACTGGGTTCCGGATTCCAGATGCTACCTGCCAAGCAATGCCAATGCAGCTTCTGGCCCGCATCGTCTAAAGCTTTAAAACAGGTCTCACATAAGGCCACTTCATTTTCAATGGCATCATTATTTCTTGGGCTAACCGCGTACGCGGTGCTAGCTAATTCGCTGGCACATAGTTCACAGTTGCCTTCACTACGGGCTTGCAAAGCCGGGGTAATCCTAGTGTTCATATATATAATCAATAATAAAGGCGCAAAAGTACTTCTTGCCATTATCATTATTTATGTCGAAAATCATTGGCCATTTCGTAAAATTACCAGTACTTTATTTATAAGACCATCATAAATAATTATGCAGGCAGTACAATTCAGAATCGCGCGGCATACCAACCAGTTAAATGCCATGGTACAATTTTATACCGAAGGATGAGGACTCCCCCTTATCGGTCAATTCGAAAACCACCGCGGTTATAACGGCGCTATGATAGGTTTACCCGGTTACACTTATCACTTAGAATTTACGGAAAGGCTTCTGCCCGGGGCATTGCCCCCGCCCCATCCTGATAACCTCCTAGTTTTTTATTTCGATCTTCCTGCTGAATATTCGAGGCCCATACATCAACTAACTATTATCGGGGCCAAGCAGGTACAACCCTCCAATCCATACTGGGCAGAAAAAGCCCAAACCTTTGAAGATCCTGACGGCAACAGGATAGTATTATGCAAGGGGGTTTTCAAAAAATAACCAGGTGTGATATCCCTAATTGACAGCATAAAATATTCAAGTTGATATATTTTACATCATAAGAATATTTAATTAATAATTTAACAGGTGGAAATTACTTACAACCAAGCAATATTGTATGTATATTAGGTAATATTAAGCATGATTTTTTCATCTGTCTTAAGATATTTGTTATAATTATTCGAAACTAAGATTGATTGCTACTATTCTTCGCTAATTATGGGTTTGACAAGCATAGAAAACGAGCACAAATTACTTCACTGTATTGCCGGGGGAGATGATACTGCATTTCGCACTCTTTATAATGGCTATGTACACCAGGCCAGCAATACCGTATTTGCCCTAACCCATTCCAAAGAGCTTACCGAAGAAATCATCCAGGATGTATTCCTTAAAGTATGGAAGGAAAGAACCAAACTTACCGGTATCCAGAAATTTAATGCTTACCTGTTTATCTCATTAAGGAATTGCACGATCAATTACCTGGCTTCCCTGGTTGCCGAAAGAAAAAAATATAACAATTACGCGAGCCACCTACTCTCCCAACCGCAAGCCGAACCGGAGACGACATACCAGGTAGCTGACAAGCTAGACCAGTTAATCTCCGAGCTACCAAGGCAACAAAGGATCGTATTTCTCCTAAGGGCCCAGGGTTTCAAAAATCCAGAAATAGCCAGGCGGATGAAACTTAGTACTGCTTCCGTAAAAAAATACAATCAACTTGCCTTGAAATTCCTACAGAAAAAAGTAAATGCCGAAAAAAGCTTACTGGCCTGCCTGGCACTAATTCATTTATTTAAATAATTTTTTTCACCGCGTATCTCCTTTTTATAGTTTTTATTGTCTTTATAATAAAGTCTTTATCAACTACCACCTATATGGGCAACCAAGATCTGGATTATTTATTTAGAAAGGCCGTACAACATCAATGTTCTAAAGAAGAGCTGGAGCGGCTCCATGAGCTTTTAACTGATCCCGCTAACAGGGAGGAGTACGAGCGCTTGTTTGATCTTATCCCGGTACAGGTAGAAGCCAATGTTTTTAGTAGGGACGAATCCGATCGAATACTAGATAAGATTCTGTCCGGGGAACGGCAACCGGGAATGACTGCCTTGCCTTCAAAACGCAAGAAATCTTGGTACTGGCCTGCGGCTGCCAGCTTTTTATTACTTGCCGGCGCCTATACTGTTTATAAAATCCTGTTCAATACATCACCTAATATAGCGTATGATAGGCCGGTAGAGCTGGCTGTTAATAATCCCGCTAAGGAAGTGACCTTGACCTTATCTGACGGTAAAACAATTTCGCTGGATCAAGCTTCAACTAGCGCCATTATTGAAAAAGACACGAAAGTCTTGATGGAAGATCATAAAAGTCTGAAATATCAATCGATGGATGAAAAAATCGAGGCGGGATTACTCAAATATAACACGCTGGCCATTCCAAGGGGCAGAACCTTTAAATTGACACTCCCTGATGGTTCCGTTGTAATGTTGAATGCCGGGACCACCATCAGCTACCCGGTGCAATTTTCCGGCTCGGAACGCCGTGTAACGATTAGCGGGGAAGCCTATTTTGAAATTGCCAAAGACGAAAATCATCCATTTAAAATAAATACGGAATTGCAAGAAGTGGTTGTGCTGGGAACGGAATTTAATGTTAAAGCCTACCCGGGGGAAGGGAAGGTAACAACAACTTTGAAAAATGGTAGCGTAAAAGTACTATGTCAAAATTCTAAAGATATATTATTGCAACCGGGCATGTCAACTATCAGCACACAAAACACTACGTTGGTAACAAATGCCGACCTGAAAGTTGTTACCGCCTGGAAGGAGAATATATTTTATTTCAAAGATACGGAGCTAAAAGAAGTGACCAGGGAGTTACAACGCTGGTACGATATCGAAGTTGATTATAATAGTTTGCCATCGGTCAACCTGTATGGAGAAATCCCGAGAGACATCCCATTAAATCAACTGTTAAAAGCCATGGAAAAAACCACGGGACTAAACTTTGAAATCCACAACGATACATTAAAAGTGAACAAATTATAGTTTTTATATCAACCAATAATCATCTCTAAACCATTTTTGATTATGAATTTAAGACGTGGCAAAATGCCCCGCCACTGGAAGCGTTATGCCTGTTGCATGATACTGGTCGTATTCCAGTCATTTATCGCGACGGCAGCCGTATTTTCCCAGTTGGTAAGCCTCAAGGTAAAAGAGGCCAAACTAGAATCTGTTATGGCGATGATCCGCTCGCAAACAGGCTACTCTTTCATTTTTGATTCCAAATTTGCCAGCCAGGCTGCACCGGTAACGATTAACCTCGATAAAACACCGGTAGAGAAAGCGTTGAGCTTGATTTTCCAGGATCAGCCATTGACTTATGAAATTGAAAACAACATCGTAACGATCGTTGCAAAATCAATGCAATCACGAGAAACGATCACTATTTCCGGTAGGATTTTAAGTCCGGATAATGAACCGATCATCGGCGCCAGCATCATGATTGCCGGAACGAAGAACGGCACCGTTGCAGATGCCAATGGTAATTTCAGCTTATCGAATGTTCCTGAAGACGCCACCGTCATCGTGTCGAGCATCGGTTTCGAAGCGTTCAGGTTAACTATTTCAGGCGGCAAAATCAGCGCCGCTGATAAGGTGCAAAAAAATCAGCTCGTTAGAAGCGCTGCCCAGAACTTATTGATTACGCTACAGCCTTCTGCTTCCCAATTGCAAGAAGTAAATGTAACCATCGGTTACGGTACACAAAAAAGACGGGAAACAACGGCTGCTATTTCATCCATCAAGGGTTCGCAGTTGCAAAATAGGCCGAGTGGCTCTATTGAAGGCCTGTTACAAGGTTTGGCGCCGGGTATGGTTGTCCAGAACAACTCCGGTATGCCGGGAGGAAGGAGCAATATCCAGATCCGCGGGCTGGCTTCTTTCTCTAACTCGGCCAACTCCAACGTGGTGAGTACACCGTTATTCATCATCGATGGTATCCCCTTGGAACAGGATGTATTTAATCCTTCCGATCCAAGGCAGGCTATCACCAGTGTTTTATCCGGTTTCAGTCCCTTTGATATTGAATCGATCGACGTATTAAAAGATGCTTCCGCAACGGCAATCTACGGTTCGAGGGGTTCTAACGGCGTTATCATCATCAATACTAAACGCGGTAAGGTTGGTAAGCCTATCGTTACTTTAAATACGCAGTATGGTCTTACTTATTATCCCGAATTACGTAAAACACTTGGAGGCGCTGCCGAAAGAAAATTCAAGATCGACTTATTTAATAAGTACGGCGCTTCTAAAGTGGGTGGCGGTGCAACAGATATGCCCATCGAGTTGACGGATAGCTTAAATAGTTTCTATAACAATAACACGGATTGGCAGAAATTGTACTTCAGGGATGCCAATTTGAAAAGTATCAACCTCGGGGTTAGCGGCGCCACGGAAACGGCCAGCTACCGCTTGGGTGTTGATTATTACGATGAAAAAGGTATCGTGTTAGGTTCAGGATTCAAAAGATACTCCCTTACTTATACCGGGATCTTTAAACCGACACCGGGCTTAACCATCACGGGCAGGGCCAATCTCAGCGAAACTGATGCGAGCCAGAAACGCGGCGATACTTATAGCGCGGCGGTTGTCGGCAATAACTTTTCATCTTCATTTCAACCCGGCCCCGCCAGCGGCTTTTATGATTCCTACCTGGAGTCGTACAAGAAAGGTGTCAACCTAGATCTTACCAGGCGTGCTTTAGCGCAGTTAGAAGTGAGCTATGACCTTACCAAGTTCTTGAACTTAACATCGAGGGCATCGGGCAATTACGAGTTTTACAGGACCAGGAGCTTCTCCCCTTCCGGAACTAGGGCTGACAACAAATCGGCAGCTTCTTATTATTCCCAAGAAAAGGTGAACCTCTTGAGTGAAACTTTCCTTCGCCTGTATCATACTTTCCCATCTGAACACAGTTTCGACTTCGTAGTCGGCAACACGATCAATACCAGCGAAACCAATAATATTTACGGTGGAGCTTACGGTGGCCCGAGCGATGCGCAACAAGTAATACAAGGCTATCCACAAGCGAACCTATCATTGATTACACACAATTTAAGGTACGGTTTGCTGTCCTATTATTCCCGTTTATCCTATAATTATAAAAGGAAGTATCTTTTACAGGGCGTAGTTAGGGCGGATGGTTCCTCTAAATTTGGTAAGGATAATCAATGGGGTTACTTCCCGTCCCTTTCTGCTGCCTGGGTATTCACCGAGGAAGGCTTCATGAAGAATACTGACCGTATACTGAACTTCGGTAAAATCAGGTTTAGTACGGGTAAATCCGGTTCTCAATATGAAGACAATTACCTCGCGATGGGAGCCTACAACATTCTTTCTGGCGACAATTCCACTTACAACGGCGTACCCTTGTTGGCGCCGAACTATGGAGGCGGGAATGGTATCCCCCTGCCTAACCTAACCTGGCAAACCAGTGTGGACCGCGGCGTAGGACTTGACCTGGAATTCTTTAATAGTAGGATCACCGCTACATTCGATTATTATGATAAAAATACCGACGGGTTCCTTTTCCCGGATCCATTAAACGGTACCAGCGGTTACAGCAGCCGGTACATCAATAGTGGAGCTGTTAATAACCGCGGTTTTGAAACAGCGATCACGGGCTACCTGACGAAGAAAAACAACAACTTTCAATACAGCATTACATTCATCGGGGCAATTAATAAAAATAAACTGACCAGGCTGCCCGACTACGGTCGCAGCGTGTTGAGAAGCGGCTACACGGTAGGCCAGCCGTATTTGCAAATCGGCAGACCCCTCAATGGTTTTTACCTGATGAAGTACCTCGGTGTTTATGCTGATGAAGCTTCGGTACCGGTGAATAAATACACGGGTAAAAAACTGTATCCAAATACAAGCGGCTTCGCTTCGCAAGATACTTACCATGCCGGCGACATTGCCTTGCTGGATGTGAACGGCGATGGCCGGATCGGCGTACTCGATAACAGTGACCGTGTGTATGCCGGGGACCCTAACCCTAAGTTCACAGGAAGCTTGGCACATAATTTCAGCTACCGTTTCAAAAACGGCGGCATCTTACAAATGGATTTATTCTTCAACTATTCCGTTGGCAACAAAGTATTCAATAAAGTATTGGCAGATCGTATCAAATCCGTAAGCTGGACTGCCAGCCAAAACGTGAATTATCCCGGCGGGCAACGCAACCTGCTGGATGTGAGCGACCTGGATGTTTGGACACCGGAACATACTGATGCCAAATTCCCGGTATTGAACCCCTGGAGATATTACGGGATTTCCAGCTATGACTTTATCGGTAACTACGAAACCAATACGGATTTGTTCTTGGAAGACGGTAGTTTCATCAGGCTTAATTATGTTAACCTGAGTTACGATTTCTCCTCCGCTGCATTGAGCAGGTATAACATCAGGAGATTAAGATTCTACGCCGGCATGAACAACGTGTTTATCCTGACAAAATACACAGGGGTTGACCCGGAAAATGTTGACGATTATGGATATGACCTTGGGAATGGTTACCCGATTCCTTATAAGTTTAACTGTGGTTTTAACTTCGAATTCTAAATTAATATGAAATTATTATCAAAATATAAAGTAGGGTTGTTGGTAGGGATCGCAATGTTTTGCAGCATCATATTTTCCTGCAAAAAAATCCTGAATCCTGATATCATCGAATTACCTACTGCCGAAAATGCATTCTCATCCGCAGCGGATGTTGACAAGGCCATCGCCGCCGCCTATTCCTTTTTAAGAAAAGTTGTCCCCGACAAAGTATTCTTAATGGGCGATGTCAGGGCCGATGTTTTTAACAGTTATAGCGACAACGTGAATGTAAGGGTAGAAACACCTATCCCGCAAAATACAGCTGTAGCGCTATTAAATAATGGCGGTGGCGACTGGAATGGTTTCTACACCGTTATCGCGCAGTGTAACCTGATCTTGAGCAACATCCCCAAAATCAGTAGTTACGATGGGGAATCCAAGAAAAGACATATCGGGGAAGCTAGTTTTATCCGTGCCTTAACGTACTTCTACCTCGTCCGTTTCTGGGGTGACGTACCTTTGAACCTGGATCCGGTTAATATCGAAAACTTAGCAAGAACGCCGCAAGATGAGGTTATTAAACAAATACTAGCGGATCTCGATGTTGCCATCGCGAACTTATCCATGAACTATGCGGATGGCGACAAGGCCGTGAGAGCAGCTAAGGGCGCCGCCTGGGCCATCAAAGCACATGTATTGGCATGGCAACATAAATATGCCGACTGCGAGAAGTACTGCGATAGTGTCATTACCAAAGGCCCATATTCCCTTGTACCAAGCACCGATTTACAAAAAATCTTCATCGGGAAATCGAACGAAGGCATCTTCGAATTGAACTTCGATGTAAATGCCAGGGAAGTTCAGAAAAACCGCGTGTATAACCGGACACTGGGAAAACCTTGGTATAAAGATCAATCTGATGGCGGTGCAGGAACAGACAAATTTATTATGAGTCCTACCAGGGATAATATCAATATCATGTTCCCCAAGGACTTGAATGATGATAGGATACCGGTATGGTTCGTCTACTCAACTTACTTACAAGGCGTTGAATCAGACAGGGTTTTCCTCGGGAAATACCGGACACTTCAAATGAACGGCGATACCAGCACCCAAAATATCAATGAATCCAATATCATTATCACCCGCTTAGCAGATATCATATTGCTCCGTGCCGAAGCCCTGGCCTCATCGGAAGTTGGGAATGCCGCCGAAGCAACCATCATGCTCAACAAGGTAAGGGAACGCGCCAATGCACGGCTTTATACCGGTGACGGAAACATCCAGGACACGATTCTCTTGGAAAGAAAGAAAGAGCTTTTGGGTGAAGGACAATATTTCTTTGACCTGGTACGAACACGGAAACTGGATAAAGAATCCAGGATCAAACAGGCCGACTGGTATGAAACCGGCGCATGGCTCTTACCGATCAGCCAAACGATCATCGCGAAAAGCAATTTCGTTATTACGCAGAATGAATATTGGAAATAATCATCTCAAGTAAACATCATGAAAATACTTTCTATAAAAAATATCATCGCTTTTGCAGCTATCGTAACGGTAACCATTAGTGCCTGCCGTAAAGACGACTATTTTGTTGATGGCGGTTTATCTCATCAATCACCCGAAGACATGAAGATGAGTGTATATGATTTTTTAAAATCTAGGGAAAACCACATGTTCGATTCCCTCGTGAAAGTCATTGACCTTACCGGCACGAAGGACCTGGTTAATCAGCCGAATATCACATTCTTCGCAGCGCCCAACCAGGCCGTATTGCGTTTGCAACAGAACTTTGTACCGGACGATAGGCAAACACCTAGACCTTTATCAGATATCGGTTTGGATACGCTCAAGAATTTACTGGGCAGGTTTATCATTACAGATGTTCAACTCACCTTGGAGCAGGCGGTATTAGACAAGAAGAAATACTACAAGGCGTATAACGGAGATAGTTTATATATCCACGGAAGCGACGGCGGTGTAAAACCAGGCACAACTTTACAAACATCTGCCTATTATATCACATACGAACACAGGAAAATCCCGGGGGTGGACTCTGTGAATTACAACGGAACTTTCCAAACACATAACCTTGTCACAGCAAATGCCATCGTACATGTATTGAAATATAAATCCAGTTTCGCCGCAGGTTTGAAACAGAAATATTACAGGTAAAATCATAGTAAGATGAAAAAAATAAGAAATCTATATACTCTCGGAATAATAATGGCCGCTAGCCTCCTCGGTTCATGTACCAAGGAAAATAATGATGGCTTTTTAAGCACGGCCTTAAAGTACAATAACCCTAACATCAATGCCGCCGTAGGCGCTCAATTGGTTCAATCCGGCGCCATGGTAACCGATGAATCAACGAAGCCGCTAACCTTTAGCATCGCTGCCATCAAAACCGAAGATGGAAAAATAGCTGAAAAGGTAATGGCCTACCAAGTAGATACCTGGTGGTGGTCAGGTGAATATACCGGGAAAGAGGCAACCGTGGAAGAACTCAATGAGAAGCGCACCATGGTGCGGCGTCCCGCGATCGACATTGACCCGGATAATGGTAATATCCTGATCTACCCGGAAGCTTCCGATACGACCCAACTTGTAAAAGGGACTTACCATATCGATGTGTTGGTTAAAAACAGTGGCGGAGAAAGGTTGATTGAAAATGCTTTGACGATCAATGTAACTTATGCCAAACCGTACTATTACCGTTTATCCGGGGTAGATGGTAATATTAAAGGCATCGATGTAACATTTGAAAGAGTAAAAGAAACAGGTAACAAGATACAGGTTTACTACCTGGATGCAGACGACAACCCGGTAGACCCGAAGATGTTCATCGGGTACGATTACTCTTCAACTCCCGGGGTAACGGATCTAAAAGATTGGCATAACCTGGGTTTAAACAATCCAACGAAATACACGGAATACCCGACTTATCTGGATTTGGAAATAGCAGGTTTTCCCTTACCGTTCGTAGCCGGAAAGGTACTGCGGATAGACTTGTACAACAACGGCGAAGTTAACGGAGAATATTTCAATTTTTGGTTTGATATGGCCATTTACCGGGAAGGAGAATGGAAGGTCGTCATCAAATTAAATTATTGACCACTTTAGAGGAGAAGTATTGCAGGTAATTTCTATCCATTTAACCCTTCAGTCCCTTGGAATTTTTCCAGGGGACTTTTTTATAATACAAGTTTATTATTCTTCCACCTGCACCACTTCATATTTTGATTGTCCATCTACCTGTACAGGCTGGTAATAGGTTTCCCCGACCTTCACATAATTTTGATCCCCGATTTTAACTTCTTCCGCACCTTCCGGCAAATTGGCAACAACTGCCCCGGCAGGCGGTGCAACTACCTTGTATTCCGTCCCCTCCTTTTCGTAATATGCGCCGCCGTAGTAATAATTCGTCGTATTATTTACAACAACGGTTTCATGTCCGGATGGTATAGTGGTCACAGTGCCACCAACAGGCGCTTGAACTACCGTATATCCTTGCCCTGAAGGTTGGTACCACACGCCCTGGTCGTAATGGTACTTGGCATTATTTACAGATACCACGATAGCCGTAACTGCCAACTCGGTTAAGAAAAACCCCCATGGATGCCATACCGGCCCCCAGGAATATGGTCTATAAGGATGATAATAATACGGGTGGTAAGAATAATAGCGCCTTCCGCCGTAAGCATAAGGAGGGCGATGGTAGGTATTGATATTATTGCGCCTTACAACGGTATTCCGGTTATTATGAACGTTTATATCCTTGCTTTTATCAACATTGATATTGACGTTTCTCCTACTCTTGTCAACATTCACATTATTCCTTCTCGCGTTATTATTAATCGTTTTACGATTCGAATTGCGGATTTGGTTATTATTTCTTTGCTGAACATTTCTTTGACGGGCATCCTGGTTAGCAGGTCTGGCCGTTTTTTTGGGAGCTACTTTTTTCTGTTGCGGTCTCGGTTGTACTTTTTTCTTCGGAACAGCCTGGCGTTTTTCCTGCTTGGGTCTTCCACTTTTCCTGGCTTGCGAAAAAGCTTCGCCGGGGTTGGAGATGTTTAACACGATGAAGGCTAAGAAAGTAACATAAATGAATTTTACATTAAACACTTGCATTTTTATTCGTTTTAGATCCGGGGCAGGATAAAAAGGTTCGAGAATATTTTATTTATTAATTGCTATCATGTTAATGTTTAAGAACGTATCCGGTGTATTATTTCCCCTAACAAAAATATCATCAATTATAATGATGGGCTGTAGCAGATAGTAGTAAATATTTGTAGCATTAATTACTACAAGATTTAATCTGCTTCAAACAAATCAAGAATTCGACTGTTATAGTATAATAGAAATAACCCCTCCCTCGAACCATTTTACCAGGCCATTTATCATAATAGCTACTTCACCCGGCTAAAAAAAGCTATATGAAACAAATCCTGATTGTTGATGAACAACCTATCACCCGTTACGGCCTGACGAAGCTAATTCAAGATCAATTCCCCGGGATAATGATCTTGGAAGCTAGTACAGATATAGAATTTCATAACATATTGAAGCGTAACACGATCGACTTATTAATCATGGATCTATCCTTTCCAGGCGGGGATATATTTAATAGCATCGAATTGATCAGGGACAAGGTAAAAATATTGGTATTCAGCAATTATGACGAATCGGTGTACGGTTTAAAATGCTTAAAAATGGGCGTCTCCGGCTTTATTCACAAATCTGCCTCGATCAACTTAGTTCGATCTGCGGTCAAAAGTATTTTGGCAGGTAAAAAGTTTATCAGTGAAACACTGTCGGAACAACTGGTTCACCTTTCCCTACATGATTGGCAATTGAACCCCTTCGACAATTTATCCAACCGTGAGCTCGAAGTGGCCACGATGATGGAACAGGGCATTTCCTTACCCGAAATATCAAGGCAACTTAACCTCGGATATTCTACATGTAATACTTACAAACGCAGGCTATATGAAAAACTCGAAATACGGAACAGTCACTCGTTAACCAGGTTGATGCGGGTGTACGGTTTGGCAAAATAATTTATTACGGGATACACAATTGTACTTAAGATGGCATTCAACAATTTCAAAAACATACTGGGTAGGGGAATTATCCTTGCGATTCCCTTGGGGGTAATTATATACGTATTTATCCGCCTAATCGGGATGCTAGCTACATTCATTCAACCCCTGGCTATGAAACTCGGCATTCAAAGAATATTAGGCGAGTTCACGTTGATTATTTTTGCCGTTTTATTGATTATAATTTTCATGTACATCCTCGGCCTGTTGATGGGTTTATCCTTCATCGCCTCCTTGAGTAAAAAGATGGAAAACCTCGTGTACCGGCTGGTACCCTCGCTCAACCAAATTAAATTACTCGCTACTGAAAAACTAGATTTCAACACGCAACTCGATTCTTGGAAACCTGTTATCCTTTATTATGAAGAAAAATATAGTCCCGCCTACGTAGTTGAAGAAGATGACCAGATGATTACGCTGTTTGTCATTAAAGGCACCACGCTATCAGATGGCGAAATCCTGATTACGAAACGGGATGATGTTAGCTTACAGGAAATCACGACCGCGCAGTTGCATCAATTCAGCCGTCAATATGGGAAAGGGTTTCTTTCGGTAGTAAATAAAAACCCTGCCAAATCCTAATCCTCCCTTTTACTTCCAGCCCAAACGAACAATGCCCAGGTAAATTTCTAAGTATAAATTTAGATTCATGCCACAATTTTGATTATTATTAGGTGGAATTAATTTCCGCCAACCGATGAAACGAATAATAATAAACGGCGAAAACATTCATGACATACCTAGTTTTTACAAGGAAATCAACCAGGTTTTCATGGCTGGTGAAGATTGGCAAATTGCCGACAGCCTAGATGCGCTCAATGATTTATTGTACGGTGGCTTCGGCATATTGCATAACTCGGAACCTGTTCAACTGGTTTGGAAAGAAATAGGTCAAGCAAAAGAAACACTGGGGATAGAAACAACGAAGCGATATTATCTTTCCAAGCTTGTTCCCGGTTCAACCTTCAACCGGCCACATTTCGAAAAGAAACTGGAAGCACTGGAAAACGGAAATGGACAAACTTATTTTGATATCATCATGGAAATCATCGCGGCACATCCTAACATCCAACTTATCCAAGCATAAAACCGGCCCATGGAGAATTATACGATCATTTTAATTATCATGGCCCTGATGATCGGGGCTTCGGGAATCGCGGGGAAAATTAAACTACCCATACCTGTCATGTTGTTAATGGTAGGCATTTTAGCCGGGTTCGTACCCACCATGCCGGAAATCATGATCAACCCGGAAATCATCATGCTGATTTTCCTGCCGCCATTATTATATGATGCGGCATTTAATATTTCATTTAAAGAGTTCAGGACGAATATCAATACCATCAGTACCCTGGCCATCGGTTTGGTATTCTTGACTTCCGCAGGGATAGCCATCGTGGCTTATTACGTAATTCCCGGCATGACCTGGCCCCTGGCTTTCGTATTGGGAGCTATACTTTCTGCTACGGATGCAGTAGCGGCAATCGGGATCACCAAGGGCTTGGGTCTCCCGCATAATGCTATAACTATTCTTGAAGGGGAAAGCCTGGTAAACGATGCATCGGCTTTGGTGGCCTACCGCTTCGCACTGGCAGCAGTTTCAGGGGTAGCTTTTGTATTTTGGAATGCCAGTATTGATTTTTTAATGATACTTGGCGGAGGTTTTCTCACCGGGTTTATCATCGCGCAAATACTTTCCGTTACCCTGCGCTTTTTCAGGGCGGATGATATGGTCATCATCGGGTTAATGTTCCTAATGCCGTTTATTACCTATTTAGTTGCGGAGCATTTCAAGGTTTCCGGCGTGATAGCGGTCGTGATTCTAGGCTTGGGCATGTCAAGATTAAGCCGGGAGCGCTTCCCGGATAAAATTAAAGACCAATCCAAACATTTTTGGGATATTATCATCTACCTGCTCAACGGTTTCATATTCGTGCTGATCGGCCTGGAATTTCCCGTACTCCTAAAAAAGATGCCCCCATCCAAAGTGTGGCATTTTGTAGGTTACGGCCTGGTTATTACTTTAATCACGCTACTGATCCGCTTGGTGCGTGTCTATTTGCAACAAGTTAACCTTCAAAAAGCCTTCCAGGGCAAGCGGCGTATCAGCAAAGAAGCATTGTTCGATACCAAGACCAGCTTCATCATTACCTGGTCGGGAATGCGGGGCATCGTGTCCTTGGCAATCGCACTCGGTCTCCCTGTAAAACTAGACAACGGAAAGCCATTCCCAATGCGCGAAGAAATTATTTTTATAACGATCGTGGTCGTGTTGATTAGTTTATTAGGCCAGGGCTTGACCTTGCCTTGGATAGTGAAGAAGTTAGGAAAGCAATCATAGAGCATTTTCATAATGCCGGTCTACAATTGGAGCAAGTTGCATAACAAGGGACAGTCCCCTGTTATGCAACCGTGAAATCATTACCATGGGATTTCCCAAGTTTCAGGATTATATTCCTCGCTGAAAAATCTACCCGTTGGGCCATCTTCTGCTAATGTTGCATACTTAACAATGCGTTTACCGGCTTCTTCCACGGAACCGGTGCCTCGGTGATTATTGAAATCTGTTGCTATAAACCCGGGATCAACAGCGTTTACCTTAAAGTTTGTATCCCTTAATTCATATGCCAGGTTCAGGGTGAACATATTCAACGCCGTCTTGGATGATAAATATGCGGCCCCTTTATGATGGTAATACTGCCAGGAAGGATCACTATTTAAAGTTAATGAAGCCATGCTGGAACTTACATTTACAATTCTTGGCCGGGGCGCAGCTTTCAATAAATCTACCAGCGCTTGCGTAATCCTGATGACACCGAACAAATTGGTTTCAAAAACCGATTTAAACCTGTCTATGGCCGTTTCTGTAGCATTTTGAGGTAAACCTCCACTAATGCCCGCATTATTTATCAGCACATCCAGATGGTCAATTTTGCTCTTTAAACTTGCTGCGGCTTTATCTACCGAAGCCTGATCACAAACGTCCAACTGAACAACTTCAACGTTGTTATAACCTTCAGATTTCAACTGTCTTAGCGCCGATTCCCCATTTGCAAGATCGCGGCTTCCCAGGAAAACGAAATAACCTTTTGCCAATAGTTGACGGGCAGTTTCAAAACCGATGCTTTTATTAGCTCCAGTTATCAATGCATTTTTCATAATAGTTACTTTATACCTTTAAATATTGGCCGGTATGCATCCCAGCCAATTTACTGGTACAAAGTTCGATATTACAGGTACTGTATTGCTAATAAAAATCAATCCAAAAATTACAATTTTCAAACCTTTTGCTTTCTGAAAACATGTGGCGTTTGCCCGGTAGCTCTTTTAAAATAATTATTAAAATAGGTGGGATATTCGAAACCCAGGCTATAAGCAATATCCGCTACATTCCAGTTCGTGTGCCTGAGCAATGCCTTTGCTTCTGAGATGATGCGACCGGATATATGGGCCGATGTAGATTTTCCTGTACTGGATTTTACCGAGCGGTTCAGGTAATTGACATGTACTGAAAGGGCTTTCGCATAATCATGGGCAGAACGCAATAATAAAGGTTCACCGGGATGTTCGACCGGAAATTGCTTCGCTAGTAATTCTAAAAACATCGCGGAGATTCGCGATGTTCCATATTGGCGTCCTGTTAGCTGTTGCGAAGGTTGAATCCTAGATGCATCTTGCAGTATTAATTCTATACAGGTTTTGACAAGGGGCATACAGGCAGGAAAACCATCCCGGTACACTTCCAGCATCTTCACGAAGAGGCTCTTCATAAAACTTGCCTGCGCTTCATTTAATGCAATGACGGGACTATCTTCCACCCTGGTCAAGGGGGAATCGCGCAAAGCATTTTTACCTTCCCGGCTGTTAATAAAATCTTCAGAAAATAAACATGCATAACCCCTCCTACCCTTTTCCAGATCTTCGACCCGGTGTGCAACCCGCGGATTGGAAAAGAACAGGTAAGTACCTTTCATTGCAACGGTGTTGTCGCCATAGGTAATCAAGGTATTTCCGGCGGTTACAAGTACGATCTTATAATAATCCCGCCTGGCATGCGGCTGTGATGGCCTTTCATCGCCCGATACTTCATGAATTTTAAAGCCTTTATACTTTAAACCTGATGTATCCGGTCTCCTGGTAGCCCCTGTAGTCTCCATGTAGCAAAGTTAACAAAATCAAACCTATAAAAAGAATGATTATGTACCGGCATGGCTACCCTCCTATATAATCAAACTTGGTATCATGTTGATCACATTGAACCATTACGATCTCATCTTTAATATCAGCATAAGCGATCTCAAAATTTGACTCGAAAATTACCGCTGGATCTAATAATTTAAACATTGACCCAGCGGGAGTATAAGGCCGTCTCATGAACCTAATTCATTAAAACATAAATACTATCAAAACTTCACATGATCACGGTCGCAAT
Source organism: Chitinophaga caeni (assembly GCF_002557795.1). Classification (NCBI taxonomy): domain Bacteria; kingdom Pseudomonadati; phylum Bacteroidota; class Chitinophagia; order Chitinophagales; family Chitinophagaceae; genus Chitinophaga; species Chitinophaga caeni. The sequence continues at coordinate 4,834,500 of NZ_CP023777.1, forward strand.
AATACTTGGCAGGACCGGCAATACATCCGGCATAATATTTTCCTTAATTTAAAGGACTATATGAAGTATCTCCTTTAGAATTAACTATCCGTGTAACAATTGGCGAATTATTGTAAACTATCTTATAGACTTTATCCGCTTTATTACACTTGATACAAATGACTTGCCCAAGTACATTCTTTCGATAGTTCGCCGGCAGATAAAATATCATTTCCGGTGAATCGCTTTCAAAAGAGGTAACGCATTCGAGTAATAATGTATCTATCCCTAATCCGGTGCAATAAAACTCGAAGTACTTTTCTTTATTCGACGTAAATGTTATTTCAAAGTTGCAGCCTTTCTTTGTAATGGCTTTCGCCAATAGATTACCATCACCTTTTACAAGAACCTGGAGATTATCAACATTATTCCATTCATATTTTGGATTTGATTTCAATTGTCCCTTAATATGTACGGGTAAGGACTTGGGCAACCATCCCGATGACAGCAATACTATTGAGAAAACAACAAAACTTGAAATTATACGCATTGTTTAATAATAATTAAATTATCATTTAACTGAAAAGTACGAATCAAATCATCAACCCTTCTTTCCAAATCATGCTGATCTTTTCGAAGTTATACGTAGCATTTGCCGGGCTACTGCTGGGCAATGAAACATAACGCAAACCGGGTTTTCTTTGAAAATGCTTGTCGAACATCTTTTCAGCTTTTTGTCCGTTAAAGGCCAAGACTTCTATTGACTTATGATGATCAAAAAAATGATCTAAATCATTCGGTATAGCATCTTTAATGGCGCTATCTAAACTACCCTCGCGCGTAGCCTGGTGCACGACATCCCAAAGACCAATGCGCAATAACTGTAACAGTGACAACTTTTCAGCATAATTCCCCGGTTCCTTATTATTCGTGATCCAGGCAAGAATTTTCCAAAATCTATTTCTAGGATGACCGTAATATTCATTCAACTCGATCGATTTATCTCCCGGCATCGAACCTAATATCAGGATGTGCGTTTGTGATCCGATGATCGGGGCAAAAGAAGATTTGAGGAACGGCTCTTGTGAATCCATAGATACATTTTTAATAAAGCGGCATTATCATATGCATGATAAAACTAATTGATTATTCATAAATAGAAACAAAATCCAAGGTTTTACTTAACTTCGTCTATCCGTCCCAAAATTTCGCTTTTTTATGAATATCCAAAAAAATCCGAAGATTCTTGGGACTTTTTTATTGAATCTATAGTCTAATACACTTCATTGTCAACCAATAATTCATATAACGAAAAAGAGCTGCTTTTACGTTTAGAAGCCGGGGATAAGGCGGCATTCGATATACTTTACTACTATTTCGAACCGAAGTTGAGGTTATTTCTATACCCCTTTTCAAACGGCGATACCGGTATGGTTGACATCATTATTCAAGACGTGTTCGTAAAGCTTTGGTTGAAAAGGCAAGACCTTACCGGTATTGAAAAGCTGGAGTATTACCTGCAAAGAATGGCTAAAAACCGCCTGCTCGACATCCTCAAGCTACGCGACATCAGGGATCGACATAAAAAATTATACGCTGCCTTCCAACCCGGCTTCGCCAATAATGCCAGGGAACAATTACAACTAAAGGAATATTTTAACATCGCCCGGCAGGGAATGGAAAAAATGCCGGAGAGGCGCAGGATGATCTTCGCAATGAACGTCCTCGAAGGCTTCTCCATAGATGAGATTGCCAAGCAAATGGAAGTGTCCCGCGACGTTGTAAAAAAACAATTACAAAAAGCGAAAGCATTCCTAAAAGAATATATGTCCAAACATGGCGATTTGCCCGGAGCTATCTGCCTAGCCATCGTAATACTATCGCATAATTAATTTTTTTTCGTCCAACCGTCCCCTTCCACTTACGAGGTTCGTCTTATAAATGATTACACCATGATCGATAAGTCTATTATATTAAATAAATACGCCAGGAACGAGGTCAGCCCGGCAGAACATGAAGCTTTCCAGTCATGGCTAAAAACGCTTCCTGCCGGGGAGATAGAAGCCTTGATAGATCAATACGGGGAAATGGTAGCCGGTATGGAATCGCCGGGTACTGCTGCAAACCCCGGTTTGTTAGCCGGCATTTACCGCGAGATCAGTAAGCGGGAAGCTGCCGCAACGAATATCCCTATCAAGCGGCTCACATTCCGCAAGTGGACATGGGCAGCAGCCATCGCTTTGCTACTCATCGCGGGCGGCATATATGTTTGGAAAGTAAATCAGCCGCTTCCCGTTCCATCGGAATTAGCAAATAATATAAAAGATATCGAACCGGGTACAAATGGGGCGATCCTCACCCTTTCGGATGGTTCGAAGCTAGCGTTGGATAGTATACATAGCGGGACCATCAACTTGCAAGGTGGCGCGGTAGCCAAAATTTCCGGCGATATTTTGATATATGAAAATAGTGGTCAAGCGAGCAGCTACAATACGATGAGTACCCCTGTCGGGCGGCAATTTCAACTTTCGTTGCCGGATGGCACCAAGGTTTGGCTCAACTCTGCCAGTTCCATACACTACCCAACCCGGTTTACCGGGCCGGAACGGAAGGTGGATATAACCGGGGAGGCTTACTTCGAAGTAGCGCGGAATGCGGCGCAACCCTTTAAGGTTAATGTAAACAATAAAGCTACTATACAGGTATTAGGAACGAATTTTAATGTGAATGCTTATGATAACGAATACACGATCAATACAACATTATTACAGGGCGCAGTCAGGGTATTAAATTCCGGGCAACAAAGCGTCGTCATCAAACCCGGTCAACAAGCTAAAATTACCAATATCGCTTCTCATCAAGCTGATCAAAAAGGTAATATCCAGGTTATAGCAGCGGCTAATGTAGATCAAGCGGTAGCATGGAAAGACGGATTATTCGACTTCAACGGGGCTGAACTAGGTGAAGTTATGCGGCAATTGGAGCGTTGGTACGATATCAAGGTGATCTATGCCGACGGTATCCCGAACGTGGAGCTGGCAGGCAAAATGACACGCGGGGTAAGCCTTCAAGGATTATTGATCGTATTAAAAGAACTCGGTGTGCATTGCAAACTGGAAGGCAGAACATTAACGATACTCCCATAAACCAACCATACGATACTAGGGATTTATCAATGTATTTCCTGCCTTCCTGCAAGCATATTTCAATAAATATCATGCTAATATCGAAACCAACATCTATCTGTTTGTAATGTAAACTCCATTTCTCTTAGGGAATACGTGGATACCCCCTGTCATTTCATCCGGTTAACTACAAGTTGTAAGAATAGATCGTTCTTAACAGTTAAAAGATCAAAACTATAAATAAATCGATCAACTATAAATAAAAACCGCCACGGCGGCCACCGTGACGGCTATAAATCCAGTTGATTCAAAACGGTACCTAAACCAATTTTTAACAACCAAATCATTGCAATTTATGCAAAAAATCTATTTGTTCCGCCTACAGCGGAGCTACCGTCCGCCTGCCTGCAAGAGAGCAGGGCGGCTAATCAACCAAATTTGGAGGGTCATGAGATTAACAGTTCTATTACTTACAGTGGCGTTTATGTCTGTCCATGCGACGGGCGTAGCGCAGCATCTTAGCATCTCCGGCAAAAAACTCACCCTGAAGAAAGTATTCAATGCCATAGAAAATCAAACGGGTTACGTGGTGCTTGCCAACAAGAAATTATTTTCACAAAACGATACTTTCTCTTTATCTGTCGAAGACATGCCACTAAAAGATTTCCTAAACAGATTATCGAAAGACCAATCCTTGAAATACGTCATCCAGGATAAAACCATCGTGATGTCTCGCAGGGAACCTGTCCCGGTTACGATTCAATCACTGCTCGATGCCATCCCGGTGCAAATTTCCCTTTCAGGGCAAATTCTCGATGCAACGAACAATGAACCGGTTATCGGTGTCACGATCAGGATAAAAAACAGCTCCAAAGGTACTACTGCCGATGCATCCGGCCGCTTCCAGCTTTCCGAACTGGCGGAAGATGCAGTGCTGCTGATTTCCTCTATCGGGTATACATCTGTAGAAATACCGGCTCAACAACTACAATCATTCACCGCGGGAGAACCCCATACACTACAGCATGTAAAAGTTCTGAAATTAGATTCGGGAACGTTTATCATTTACCTCCAGAGAAGTACGAATAAGCTGGATGAAAGCGTAGTGGTAGCTTACGGCACCACGACCCAACGTTATAATACCGGCAGCGTTTCCAGCGTGAAAGCTGAAGACATCGAGAAACAACCCGTGAGTAATGTTTTAGAAGCATTGCAAGGCAATGTACCCGGATTATATATCAGTCAAACCAACGGGAACATCGGCTCCAGGATGAATATCTCCATCCGTCAGCAGCAATCCATCAACAGCAAGAATATGCCGCTATTCATTATAGACGGCGTACCATTCGTTGAAACTTCGTTTGCCAGCGCCGGGGCTTCGGGAAATATCGACCCGATGAACTCCATCAACCCTGCCGATATCGCCAGTATCTCCGTATTGAAAGATGCCGATGCCACCGCTATTTACGGATCGAGGGGCGCTAATGGGGTCATCCTAATCACGACGAAAAAAGGGAAAGCCTCCGAACCGCATTTTGATTTTAATATCTATACAGGCGGCGGTAAAGTGGTTAATTATATGCCGATGTTAAACCTCGATGAATACCTCGACATGCGTCATGCGGGATTTGCCAATGATAATACGACACCTGATTTTTCCAATGCGCCGGATCTTACAGTTTGGGATACTACGCAATCCAGGAATTTCCAAAAAGATTATATCGGCGGCACGGCTAACCAAACCGAAGTTACGGGAGCTTTCTCCGGAGGTAACCAATATCTACGTTACCGCTTTTCCAATACTTTCAGGCATCAGACGACACCTTTTCCCGGCGATTGGGGATATAAGCGTTATTCATCGCACCTGAGCGTTGACAATACTTCACGTAACGGCAAATTCGGACTTTCCGCATCTGCCATGTACACCAAGGAATCCAATAACCAGGTTGCCAGCGACCTTACCCGGTACGTGTATATCCTTCCGCCAAACTACCCGGTGTACAATGAAGATGGAAGCCTCAACTGGACTGGTGGATTTACGAACCCGGAATCTTTCTTGTTACAATCTGCCGAATTTAAATCGGATAATTTGTTGGCCAATGCTTCGTTGCGCTATAACATATTACCGGGTCTTGATGCGAAGGTGAGCCTTGGATATAATAAAATTTCGCAAACAAATAATACCTATCTCCCTAAATCCTCTTTAAACCCGGCTTCCAGTAACGGGCAATCCGCGGCCACCTATACATCCGATTATATCGAGAGCTATATCGTGGAACCTCAATTGACTTACAACAGGACGCTAGGAAACGGTAGGTTAAGCGTATTACTGGGCGCGACCTGGCAGCAATCCAGTTTTGCAGAGCCTTACTTTATCAGGGCTACAGGCTTTTCCAATGATAGGTTAATGAGTTCCTGGACAGCCGCAACTGATATTACATCCAAGAGCAGCAGCTTTAATGAATACAAATATGTTTCAGGTTTCGGGCGTATTAATTACATTATGAAAGACCGCTATATCCTGAACATTACGGGTCGCCGGGATGGTTCTTCACGCTTCGGACCGAATCACCAATTTGGCAATTTCGGTTCCGCCGGTGCAGGTTGGATATTTAGCAATGAACCTTGGTTCAAGCAAGCCTTGCCATGGATGAGCTACGGCAAGCTAAGGGCCAGTTACGGTACTTCCGGAAATGACCAGATAGCGGATTACGGCTACCTCGCCACATACGGGAATTTATTTTATCAATACGGAAGCACGGGAATCTATCCCTTGCGCAGCGCGAACCCGGATTACCGCTGGGAAGCCAACCGTAAACTGGATATCGGCTTAGAAACGGGGCTTTTTGACGATCAAATTTTCCTATCTGCATCCTGGTTTTCCAGCAGGACGGATAATCAACTGGTTAGCTCCCCGCTATCTGCACAATCTGGCTTTACCTCCTTTACGGGTAATATGCCCGCCTTACTTCAAACTTCAGGATGGGAGTTCGAGTTAAAAACAAAAAATATCAGCCGGAAAAATTTCACTTGGAACAGTTCATTTAATATCACTTTACCCCGTAACAAGTTGATCTCATTCCCGGGAATAGAAACGACTATTTACGCCTATACGCTGATGGAAGGAAAACCGATCAGCAATTTAAACGGTTACCGTTATACCGGTTTGAAAGACGGTATTGTTACCGTGGCAGATCTCAACAACGATGGAAAAATTACAACAGGCTTATTAGAAACAGCCAACGGCGATTACTATATCGTAGCCTCCAGCCTACCGGATTATTACGGCGGCTTCAGCAATTCCATAAAACTGGGAAGATTTCAATTTGATTTCCTATTGCAGTTTGTGAAACAACGCAAAGGCTCCATCCGTAATGCTGTCAATATTCAACCGGGAGCATTATCCAACCAGGACTACCAAATTATTTCAGACGGATTCAGACCATCCGTGTTATCCAGCAGTGAAGCTACTTACGCTTATAAAAATTATTACCTGCTTTCGGATGCCAGTTATTCCGATGCAAGCTTTATCAGGCTTAAGAACGTGAACCTGTCATACGAGCTGCCCGGTTCTTGGGCAAAAACGATCAGGATCAAATCCTCGGGAGCATTTATCAGGGCTCAAAACCTATTGACAATTACTAATTACCTCGGTTTCGATCCTGAAACGGGCGGGGCTGCTTTACCACCGTTAAGACAAATTACAGCAGGTATCCATTGCTCACTTTAAACTTGAAGGAAATGAAACAAGCACTTTTTTTATATACATGCATGATGTTGATAGCCGGTTCCATGATGAGCAGTTGTAAGAAACTGATCGAGATCGGCCCATCGAAAGATCAATTGGCTTCCAACAGTGTATTCCTGGATTCCACTACGGCGGAGGCAGCCTTAATCGGCATGTATGCTAACGTAGCCAACCCGAACCCGGGCAACGATTTGGGAACATCGGTCACTATTTTCAACAGCATGTCTGCCGATGAAACTTACCCGTACTCGATGAACTATTATGATGATTTTACCAATAATTCCTTAACACCTTTATTTTACTATATCGAAGCTGTATGGAATACGATTTATAAAAACATTTACATCGCCAATTCCGTTATCAACGGTTTGCCAAGCTCTCCCCTATCTGAATTTTACAAACAAAGAGCCACCGGTGAAGCCAAGTTTATCCGCGCATATTGCTATTTCTACCTGGTGAATGAATATGGCGGCGTACCGATCGTAACTTCTACTGACGTACATAGCACAACGAACCAACCACGCAATACGCAGGACGAAGTGTACGATCAAATAGAAAAGGATCTCAGGGATGCAGTACAGGTACTTCCCAGTACCTTGGAATATTACGGCGGCAAACGCATCCGTGCTACAACATGGGCAGCCAACGCCCTGTTAGCCAGGGTTTACCTTTACAGAAAAAAATGGGAATTAGCTGAAAATGCCGCGACAACAGTCATTAACAACCCCGGCTTATTCAAAATGAATGATTCGTTGAACCAGGTATTCCTAGCGAATAATACGGAAGGCATTTTACAATTTGTAAATGGCATTACCAGTTCATGGATCGCTAACAACTTTGTTCCGAATGCCTACACGATCACACCGAAATTTGTGATCCAAGACGGTCTTTTCGAAGATTTCGAGCCGGGCGATCAAAGAAAAGCTAAATGGGTTGGCTATAAAAGTTATGGCGGCATCGATTATCCATATCCTGCGAAATATGTTTACAGCGCGGGTGTAGGAGCCGTTGAATATAACCAGGTTTTGCGCCTTTCGGAGCAATACCTAATTCGCGCCGAGGCAAGGGCACAACGATCCAATTTTTTACAAGCCGCATCAGATATCGACAGCGTACGCTTGAGGGCAGGCTTACAGAAAACCACGGCAAATGATAAATTATCCTTGATGGCCGCCATTGAACATGAAAACCGGGTAGAATTTTTCTGCGAATGGGGACACAGGTGGTTAGATTTAAAACGTTTACCGGGACATAACGATCCTTCAAAAACGAGAGCAGACGAAGTTTTAAGCGAGATGAAAGGAAGTTTATGGCAATCAACGGATGCTTTATATCCCATCCCGCAAGGTGCCAGGAACTCCAACCGTAACCTCGATCAGAACGACGGATATTTTTAGCCTTAAACAGAAACCAAACATATGATGCGTTATCAATTATTATCCAGGCAATGGTTGCCTGTAGCCCTTCTCATGACCACAAGCGTCATGGCAAAGGCACAAGCGGGCCGCGAAAAGCCTTTCACTTTAAAGGGGCAGATTACTGCCCCCCAACATCCTGCCAAGCTATACTTTACCTACGAGGCTTCTAAAAAGCAGTTAGTCAAAGATTCTGTTCTTTTGCAAAAAGACGGGCGCTTTACTTTCAAAGGGAAAATTAGTCACCCAGTTTTGGCAAGAATTTATATGAATCCGGAAGGAGGTAAATACACGCTAAGACGTTTTTACCTGCAACCGGGCAAAATAGAAATCAGTTCCAACGGGGCTTTAGATTCCGCAACAGTAAAGGGAAGCAACGATACCCCAGTATTTGATGAATTTGTTGCGCATGGCAATCAATATAATGATGTTTTCGCAACGCTCAGGACAAGGGCTTATTATAATCGCGGGATGCAGGATTCAGTAGAAGCCATAGAAGCAGAGCAAGAAAAAGTAAGGCATCAGTTCAATAAGGAAGTGACGGAAATCATCCGTCAGCACCCGGATTCTTATGCCTCCTGGGACATGTTGGAAGGTTTCCGCATAGCAATCGATCCGAATACGATTACGCCGATGTTCGAAGCATTAAGTCCCAAGTTCAAGAATTCGGAAGAAGGGAAAGCCATGTTACAACAGATTGAAAATGCCCGGAAGATTATGGTCGGCGCCCCGGCGCCAAACTTTACCCAAAACGATGTGGCCGGGAATCCCGTTTCCCTAACATCCTTCCGCGGTAAATATGTACTGATCGACTTCTGGGCAAGCTGGTGCGGTATCTGCCGCGCTGAAAACCCCAATGTATTGAGAGCCTATAACGCGTATAAAGACAAGGGCTTCACGGTATTGGGCGTTTCCCTGGATGATTCATTGCACCGGGATGATTGGGTGAAAGCCATTAAGGATGACAATATGCCTTGGCAACAAATTTCCGATCTGAAAAGAGGCAATAATGAAGCCGCCGTGCTGTATGGCATCAAGGGCATCCCTCAAAACGTACTGGTGGATCCCAACGGCATCATCATCGCCAAAAATAAGCGCAACAAGGAACTGATGGGTACCTTGATGGCAATATTTGACAAGGGCTACAACTTGCGCATGAACGGCGAAGTAAAAGCAGATCATGCCGAAAGCATCGTTTTTAAATATTCGCGGGATGATGCCTACCGATATGATACCGTGGCGATCCGGGATGGAAAATTCACCTGGCTCAGCGTGATGCAAGAACCACAGCGGGTAGATGCCACTATACTGCCACAAAACAAACGGTTCGACTTCTTCTCTGATATCGGTTACCTCGAATTAAAAGTGAATATCGACTCGCTGCCGGACATCTCGCTAAAAGGTTCCGATGTGCAGGATGAAGCGAAACGTTTTTATGCAGCAGCACGCGAACTAAGTCCTGAGCAAAAAGAATTATTACAACAGTTGACAGATGCCACGGCTGAAGACAGGCCAAGAATCGGGGAAGCGTTGTTGAACCTATCGAGAAGTCGCTATAATACCAATGTAAAAAAATACGTTGCAGCACACCCTTACAGCCTTTTTTCATTACAACTAATAAGAGCTAAAGCGGAAGACTTCTCCGGACCCAAATACGATACTGTATTCCCATTATTCTCATCCTTGCCGCAGGTGATCCAAGGTACGCCATCCGGGAGAAAGATTGCGGCCATGCTTCCCGAGTTGAAGAAAAGCGCCAAGGGCACGATGATCGCAGATCTTTCACAAGCAGATACCAGCGGCCAGCAGGTCTCACTTCGCAGCTTCAAAGGTAAATATGTACTGATTGATTTTTGGGCGAGCTGGTGCCATCCCTGCCGCGCTGAAAATCCGAACTTGCTGAAGGCTTACAATAAATTTAAATCTAAGGGCTTCACGATCGTGGGTATTTCTTTGGACGATATCGAACACAAGTGGAAAAAAGCCATTCAAGACGATCAACTACCCTGGACACAATTATCGGATTTGAAAGGAAGAAATAACGAGATTGCCAAGTACTACAATGTTCGCGGCATTCCTTGGAATATTTTGATAGACCGGGAAGGTAAGATCATTGCAAAAGATCTCAGGGGAGTAGCATTAGATGAGCAGTTAGAACAATTGATTCAATAATGCAATTAATACCCCCAAAGTATACAGCCGTAACGATTCAGAGTTACGGCTGTTTAGTTAAATGATAGATTGGCGGTTTCGCAACCCGCTTTCATAGATTTAACAGCGGTACCGATGACTTGGATACCGGTTAATCAACGTATACTCAAACCGCTTCACTTCTGGATATCTTTGCCCACCTCAACCACGGGTGTATTACCCAAAGCATCTAATGGTGTTACTAGGCCTTTACGTTTAACCTTCTCTTGAACTTTAAGGTTTTGTTCCTGAATTTGATCCCTTACCTCATTTGTGCTGCCTGGGAAGACCTTATCTATTGGCTTGAATACCGAATCTTCCTTCCCATAAGATTGTGGGAGTTGTATAGAGGTAACCTTTGCCGGTTTCACTTCAATTAATTGACAACTGGTTATTCCAATAACAAATACTAATGCTAGGAACAATGTATATAATCTTTGGGGGCACCTGTTCATAATAAAAAAGTTAGGTTATAAAATGTAAATAAGAGCTGATGATAAGAATCTATATCACTAGTAATATAAAAATAACATAATTTTCCAGAAATTATTTTTCAATGCTAACTTCATAAAATAATTAACATCTAAATAAAAAGACCCCAAAAAGTACTTTGTAGGTGCAGTGAATGAAAAAATTACCCTATTCAAACTTCACAATCCTTCATAAATCTATAATGCCGAATCTAAGGTTACTGTTCTTTAACTCTCTTAATACATTGAACGTATCATTTATGAATCGTATTATTAACACTTATTATCGTAAAAATCATTAATGTAGGCATTATTTTCAAATACAAATTGATAATCAATATATTGAGAGGATAAACCATAGAATAAAAAGCTGTATTTCGGGGTTCGGAACTCCGGCGTTGGAGTAAAAAACCCCGGCGTTGGGGTTCGGAACTCCGGCGTCGAAGTAAAAAACCCCGGCGTTGGAGAAAAAAAACCGGTATTGGGGTAAAAAAACCCCGACGTTGGAGTAAAAAGCCCCGGCATTGGAGTAAAAAACCCCGGTATCGGAGTAAAAAACCCAACGTTGATTCTCGGAACCATGGTGATTGTATTTAATACCCAAAACTTTTGCTGGTTCGAGCTTCCAAGCTCGGACCCACGCACAATTGAGGACATTTGCAATTGTATCGGAAACAAAAAACACGCACTACTCGCACCATACACGACTATTTGTTGGATTTTTAATACAGCAGAACACGATGTACTACCAGTTGAACATTGTTCCATGTGGTAGTCCGAGCATGGAAGCCATAAGTATACCAAACTCGAGTTGTTCAATTTAATTGCCAGGTAACGATTCAATAGATGTTTCGTTTTCTGCTAAATTCATTTCCACCTAAATTTGCTCGTTTACTATTTATCTGCCCCTTAACATTTTAACTTTCTTTGCTTCCCCAAAGAAAGTTACAAAGAAAGGGGCCAAATTGGCCATTACGGCCGCCAATTTGATCGCCCGATTTAGCCGCTGTACTCCTGTATCTCCAAGCATCAGTTCTCTATTGCTTATCTTGTTTACTTAATTTTTTATAGGGAAGTTCTGGGCTGATACAGGTTTCAAATACTGCTTAATTTGAATACCTTCAATCGAAGGAGTAGTTACTACTAAGATATTTTTGGATGTTGATATGATGAGTATTTCCGGGTAAAAAATAGATTACCTTCATATGGCAGCAATCAATGTTACAAAATTTTCATCATTTAAATTCAGATAACTATTTATAATTAGTTTAATTTTCATGATTTCAAGTTCCTAAAGTCCTTTCAATCCAGGGTAAATTATCAAATGATTTATCCATTTTAAGCTGTCCCTTTGTTCGATTATAACACTAGATTTCACTTCATAGATACTCATTGATATTAGTGACTATTTACCTTCTAACAATTTCTTCTTTTGCATTTCGAATTCCTCCTTTGTTAAAACGCCATCATCATATAGTTTTTTGAGTTTGGTCAATTCGTCTGCAATACTTATTTGTTGTTTCAATTCTACTTTTATTGGCTCCTGTGTTGGATTTGGTCTAAATTCATCAGGCACCCAGATCTCCCCTTTAGCAATTGCGTTTTCGACATCTATCTCAAAATTAACTATCCCGAAGCCAATCTTTGCGTAATAAACATATCCACGCTTCTTATTTCCTCTTTTTTCTACTGATTTTATTCTATACTTTAATCCTGATTGACTTCGAGGAAACGCATTAGCAGCATTAGCTTGCCCTTGATAACCTGTAGTTGAGTAATAAGCAAAAAGAGAACCTGCTTTTCGCCTTATAAATTTAAAATCGCCATCTGGCATTGTTCCCATACCAATCTTAATATCTTGCCCCTTTACAATCTTATAACCACACGTTGCAAATAAAGTATCGTTAACAATCCTTGGCAAGGAACTATCTAAATCTTGTGAATAACTCTTCTTAATTAAAATCATTATTGTTAATACAATTAAAATTCTCTTCATAATTATGTATGTTCTTTATTAATTTATCAATTGATATAGAAACAATCATAGCGATTTTCTAGTGATCTGAATCTTTGAATATGTTATTTAATCCATTGTTATTAAATAACATTCTTCAAGGCACATTTTGTAAAATTTAAACTTTGATTTTTTTTTCAAACCTACCAACTCCGCATCAAACCTTTTTACGGTTTTTCGTAAATACTACCATCATTTCTTGCAAGTATCAGCATCAATTCAATCGGGAGCTTAAGGAGTCATCTATAACTCAGCCATTTGGTGACCACCATATGATCTCCAGGAAATCTATTTTAATCCCCAAAATTTGTACTTTTGCCTCTTGCGATATGACACGACGAAAAATTCTCCTATTATTCTCTATCCTTTTGTATGCCATCGGCACACAAGCGCAAAAAGACACGCTGGCTTCCCGTTTACTACATGAAATTGCCGCGGAGCAATACACGGCCGATAGTTTCTATTATGCAGGTATGTTTCCCAGCCACCGGTATTACGGCTATCCTAATGGTAAAATGAAACACGACAATAACGTGTTTTTTACCGGCTTGATCGCTATGACGCTAGGTGAACTGCAAAACGAGTTCGACAACCCCGACAGTATCCTTTGCCAACAAATACGATCATCTGCCGTGGCATCTTTTCCGCATTTCCGTCACCGTTCGGGAAGGAATACCTATAATTTCTGGCAAACGAACCCTAGTATGGTTTTTCCCAATTCCGGCTTTCTCAAAATGTTCAAAAAGTGGCACTCTTTACCCGATGATATCGACGATACTTCGATCTTATTGCTTGCCATGGAAGCCGACCCGGCCACGGCAAGGGAAGTCAAGAATCTGATGGAAGAACATGCCAATACCGTTCATTACTCCATCCGTAATACATTTAAAAAATACAGGGATATCCCCGCATATTCTACCTGGTTCGGAAAGAACATGCCGATCGACTTCGATGCTTGTGTTTTGTCGAATACATTGTACTTCATGCATGCATATAATATGGTCAATAGTCCGGCAGATACCGCTTCCCTGCAACTGCTCGATGCCATCATCAGGAACCGGGAATACATGACGAACCCAAGTTATATTTCGCCGCACTATGCCTATCCGCCGGTGTTGATTTACCATTTCGCGCGGCTGATCGGTCGTTACCATGATCCTATACTAACGCAACACAGTGCACAATTGGCTAGCGATGCGCGGCAACTCTTCGAATCATCCTGTAACGAGATGGAGAAAGTGATCCTTTCTACGGCATTATTATGGCTGGGGGAAGAAGCGCCGCCGGTTGATATTCAAAAAGCGGACTTGAATGGGGACTTGATATTTTTCGTGGCAGGATTTAATGCCTTGCTACCCAATCCATACAAAAAATTCTTTTCCGGGTATCATCTTATAAGCTATTATTATCGCTGTCCCACGTATAATAAGGTCTTACTTTTACAACATCACCTGCTGCGGCAAGCTATATTAAAATATAAGGGTTAAACATAAAAGCCTAATCAGGAAGCACACTTTTTAGCTTGTATGCCTGCCGTCCAATATGGCATTGCCGCCAGGTAAAGACCAGGCAATGCCAAATGTTTCGGGGTTTTTCCATATCAACGATGAGCTCTTTACGAGCTAAGCTGTTTAAGTCCGGTAATGCTCCCTGTTCACCCTGGATGTCACACAGTTGCTGTATGGCCATATCACTGAAAGAGCAAATGGCCATCATATTCAAGAGAAAAGCATCTTTACGGGATGCCGGCACGTCTAAAGATGCGATGGCTGCCTGCAAGGCCGCTACTTTTTCAGATAATAAGTTTTTAATCTCGTATGCATTTGTTGCCCGGTTAGGCAATGTTTGTTGCCCCGCCTGTAAGTCCTTCCAGGTATCGAACAAATCATTGGTAAGCTGGATAATTCCCCCGAGGAGATACCAACATTCCCGTTCGGCATCGCAAGCTTTCTGCTGTAGATAATAACAACACAATAGTACCGCGTAGCCGCCTTTTTCAAGCGTGATCCGAAGTAGCGTCTCCCCGCTTAACGGCTCGCTTTCAAATTGAGCCAATGACTCCACTTGTACCTTATAAAGCTTTTTTGAAGCTTCATCGTAAGCTACACGGTCATTTACTAGGTCCAGTAACTCCAGGTGACAGTGAAGAAACAACTGTTCTTGAATATTGCGGGGATGAAAATCCGGCGATTTAAACGAGATAGTTTGCAATTCTTCCAAAGTGAGTTCCGCATGATCAATAAAATCATCGAAAGTACTGCTGCAAATAAAATAGTAGAGGATGCGCTGTTTCTCATCCTCCGAACACAGCCGATCATTTAGCGCACAAAATGTATCGATAATCATCGGTTGATAAATACTGTAACTGACAATTACTTTACGCCTTACACTACTGGGCAGAAGACCGCCGTATTGTTCTTCCAGTTCACTCAATAACCTTTCTCCCCTAGCTGCTTCAACCTTTCGTCTCCACATAATTTGCATGACCCGCCAAACTACCCTGCCGGAAAATTTGAAAATATTCATAGTCTTAAATTCAAACAAATATGTACCTGATAAATACCATCGACAAAATACCCGTTACCATTACCAGCTTCATCCATTTACTAAGTTTCCGGTAATCCTGGATCATGCTGGCTAAAAAGACTTCGCGGGTAACTAATACCAGCGGCAAAATCACCAAGCCGATGCTATACAACGATAATGCTATAGCGCTACTTTTCCTGCCCCAGAGAGCCGGCTGCAAGGATACCAGTGTTAAAACCAGGCAAGAGAGGCAGCCGATAACTATAAACTTGGCGGCATTACAGCCCAGGACAATCGGGATTGTTCTTGCCTGGTATTGACGATCGCCATCCGCGTCTTCAATATCTTTCACAAGTTCTCGGGCAAACGAAATGATGAAAGCAAAGAAGGTATACAGCAAGGTAATCCGCCAAAGATTCACGCGGGTATAAGCCGGCATGTTAGTAGATCCAGCTTCTATAAGTGTAAGCACCGGGATTGCGGAGGATGAAATAGCTGCTACCACGATATTCCCGATAAGAAACTGCTTTTTAAAGTACGCGGAGTAACAGTATAATAAGAACATACAAATTGCAATGCAATAGAGTATAGTCCAGTTCCCCAATTGCTTGCATATCCAAAAACCTGCACCCAGCGTCGCAATATTCATTACAACATAGATACCTAGAGCGCTGGCATGGCTAATTCCATTGGTGATAAATATTTTACCGGGCTTATTTACCAGGTCAATATCCAGGTCAAAGTAATCGTTAATTATATACCCACCGGCAGCCAATAACATGTAAGCGATAGCAATAAGGATATACACCGATCCACCCGGGCTCCCGGCCAATTGCTCAAACCGCCCCAAGGGTTGAACAATACAAACCAGGAAGAGCAATTGTG
Source organism: Chitinophaga caeni (assembly GCF_002557795.1). Classification (NCBI taxonomy): domain Bacteria; kingdom Pseudomonadati; phylum Bacteroidota; class Chitinophagia; order Chitinophagales; family Chitinophagaceae; genus Chitinophaga; species Chitinophaga caeni. The sequence goes on from NZ_CP023777.1 coordinate 4,850,852, forward strand.
TTAAAAAAATAATAACCAGGTTAGGCCACCTGATAAGTTTAAAAAATAGTGAAACCATCTGCATGATGACAGGTTTAGGGAATAATTATGAGGGATAAAAATATTAGGGAGATACTCAACTTGTAATTGAGGATAGCAAATTTAGGCTCAACGATACTACATAAAGGCATTTTGGTCAGATATTTTCGAACATTCCAACTTATTCTATTAGAACCATTTCAATCAATCCCGGAATAAGCGCGCAAATATAATACTTAATCATATTTGAAACTTGTAAATGTTCTATTCGGCTAGATAATAATCCCGGGTTAACCAACCAATTCTAATCTTTAATAAGAAATTCACAAACGGATGTTCAGTTTTAACTTTTCGTTGATCTTTTCTAAAAGTTAATTTTCCTATCTTAATTTTTTATATATAAAATCTATATGCAGATGCTAAGAAACTATGCGATAATATTTACACTCCTATTCATTGGGTGTGCACCCGGTACTGACAAAAAAGTAGCCGTCCAGGGAACAGCCGCTCCAACTTCCACAATGAATTTCTATTCGGAATCTGTCAAAGACAGCTTTTCCATTTTCATAAGTTTACCGGAAGGATATGCAGACAATAATCAATACCCGGTGGTTTATATCCTGGACGCAAACCTCTACTTTGATATTTTTTCAACCATTGTTAAAAAATACAGCGAGGTCGGTTTATTGCCACCAGCAATTCTTGTAGGCATTGGATATAAAGATTTTCCCATGATGGATTCATTGCGGTGCAGAGATTATACTTATCCCTTAGCCATCCCTGAATACGAGATGAGCGTTAGCGGGAAAGCTGATAAATTCCTGTCATTTATTCGAAACGAGTTAGTCCCGGAAATAGATACTAAATACCATGTTGATAAAAATAAACGGGTCTTGATGGGCCATTCATTAGGCGGGTATTTTACACTCTATGCCCTTCAACAACAATTATCTTCCCGGGATAACCTCTTCGGTGGGTACATCGCTGCAAGCCCTTCTCTTCATTATAATCACTACTATTTATTGGATGCATTTGAAAAGCTAAGCAAGCAGGATAGCAATCCAGCAAAAGTATATACCACCTTTGGAGGTTTGGAAGATGGCGAAAGTACGGAGGACTCAACCATGCTTAAAACAGATGAATCGCTTTCGGCTTTATCTAAATCATTGAAAGGTAAGGAGGGCATAGAGTATAAAGGGGAAGTTTTTTCGAACCTCGATCATATGGATACCCAATTGCCCAGCTTCGTGAAGGGCATGCAATGGGTTTTGCAATAAATGATTGCCGGGGAATTTGTTTTCATCTTGAATGATACATCTCCAAAAAAATCCGCATAAGGTTTATGTTTTATGCGGATTTTTCTTGTTACCATTTTAGTTAATCCCGCAGCATTAAACTCGAATATTTTCTGAGTATATTTATAATTACCGGTTAAGGAACCAATTGAATTCAGTCACCGCAACTTTTCCGTAACTTGAGTAGCAGCAATACTTCATTCACTCAAATATTTATAACGAAATATCATTTCATTGGTTATTATCCCAGTTAAATCAAGCTATTAATAATTTAACCCCTGTAATTTTGAGGAATCCTTTTACATTATGCTATATTGAGTAAAGTTAGGATTTTCATAATGCAAGAATATTAATAACAAACAATTCGGAGAGAAATTAAAATAACATTCATAATCTTCTCGAAAAATAACTTTAATGACTACGATAGAAAACCAGATAATTGAGACTTGGTTCATCAATCACCGGACTAATTTAATGCTCATCAATTCCCTAACAGAAGAAGCGTTAAATTATACCACCTCTAAGCGTGGCGGTGGAACTATCGGGCACCAACTCGCCCACATTTATAATGTGAGATATTGGAAACTTGAAAAATATGATAAATCGTTAATCGCCGACCTTACAACAATTACGGCAAAAGACATCAAGACAATTTCAATGCTTAGCGATTGCCACAAAGTTTCAGCAGAACTTATCGGCAAAATCTTAGGGGACGGAATTAAAAAGAATGGTGAAATAAAAGGTTTCAAACGGGGGGTCGTTCCCTTGCTTGGCTATTTTATTTCCCACGAAGGACATCATAGGGGCAATATTTTATTGACATTAAAAAATTGCGGTTTTAAAATACCCGACGAACTTAAGTACGGGATTTGGGAGTGGAACAAAATATAGACCGGGTCCAATTGAAAACGGATCCTAAAAGATTTGTATGGTTTACCGTTTATTAGAAATAATAAAAAAAGCCGCTTGAATTTTACGATTCAAACGGCTTTAATTTTCTTTCCTGTGAACGATATGTCACAAAACTCGAACCAATTAATAGAGGATTTAAAGCTTTTGGCTAATATACGGGCTACTAAAAAACAACCATTTTTCTACAAAACCATAAACATATTCTATGATAAATAACTCTTTTGAAAATACAATAGTGTCTTCCAGTAGAACCTTTTTTGATTATAAAATTCCTATCAACAAGTATTAGTTAATCATAATATCCATCTTTTTGTAGATATAAAAAGTTATTGGTAATATTTATTATTGACCTTTCTACTCTCTTTTACAATCAAAAAAGCTTTCATATTTCGAAATTCACAAGATGGTATTTTTTAGAATTTCTTATTTATAAATTTCCATCAGAAAAATGAAATTCATTGTTCCTTGGTTTTATCAGATGCGATTCTTAAATATCGGTTTTTGCATAAAAAATCTTCTGAAAATTACTTATATGTCCAATTCCTAAATTTCTTTGAACCATAAAAACCATTTTTGTATGTCTCAACATCTTACAAACTAAAAATACAGAAACTAACTTCTTGGTAAGCTTCAGCAGTCCTGTCCATCAGTTTAAATGCATTTTTCTGTACTCATCTGACAAATCCAATTTAAGAGATAAACTGATTTAGCTCTACTATCAGATTAAGTATTAACTATTACAAAGAAGTTTTTTTTATATTCTCATTGAAATAAACCTCTAAAAAGTTCCTTAGTCTCATCCCGTTAAAGCTATACATTAATGTATCATTCTACGTACCAGTCTATATCTCACCTATAATTTTTTTACGATGTAGATAGCCCCATGTCTTGAGCGCATCGACTACTGGATGAAGAGATTTTGTATGTGAAGTAGCACTGTACTCTACAATTGGAGGAAATGCATCAATAACTTTGCGTCTTATAAGTTCATTTACTTCAAGTTCTTTAAGTTCCTTTGACAACATCCTGTCACTGATACCATCAACCTCTTTGGCTATTTCCTTAAATCTTTTTTTCCCATTTAAAATAGAAATCAAAATCTGTAATTTCCATTTTCCATTTAAAACTTCCAATGCATCCCGAACAGCTAATAAATCTTTGTTATCACATTTGAAATCATCAACGCTTTTTACCATTACTTACCTTTTGTATAGCGCTTACTAAAAGTATAGCACTAATTATTAATAAGTAAATATACTTAATATTGTATTGGCATTAATGCTTATTTACAGGAAAATAAATTTACCATATTTAAATTATGAGATCAAAAACAGAATCAATGCGCAAAAAAAACAGTTCACTACTTTTTACATGGTCGTATTATACATCTACACTATTTTTCACCTTTATTATATTGTTCTCAGTAGGAAACTATTTGTTTAATAACGATTTTATCCGTGAAGGCTTTATCAAAATGGGTTATCCTACATATATTATTTATCCTTTAGCAGCAGTTAAAATGGTTGGACTGGCTGTGATTTGGAGTAGAAAACAAAATCTACTTTTTGGCTTAGCATATGCAGGCTTTTTTTATAACTGTATTCTGGCTGCTTTTGCTCATCTTATGATTCATGATAACGGACAATGGTTTGCGGTTGCTGCTTTAATTTTAATTGTAATATCATATTTCACATCAAATCATTCGCTTTACAAAAAATCAAATAACGGATCATCTACCGAAAATGAAGTTGGAGTTTGATCTAGTGCTTTCGGTATAATCTTCCTACATTTAAAAGGGGGATGGTTAGTGAATAAAAAAATCGAAAGATTATTTCTCACTAATATTTGACTTATGAAAAATTTCATCTTCTATACTTTTCAACTTGATACTATACTTTTCAATTCTCTTTCAAAATGAGTTTTTTATTGGTAAAATCAAAAAAGCCGCTTAAATCCTATGATTTAAGCGGCTATAATAACCTTTGATATTCTTGTTGTGATCCCGCTGGGAACACCTTTATCTTCTCAATGCCTTGTAAAATCTGTATTTGATAGTGGTGAGCACTTTTGCTAACCATAATGCTAACCTGATTACGTTTAACCGTTGTTGTCAGGAGTGGTGATAAGCAAAGATAGGTAACATTTGGTTAAGTTGGCTTTAGTTGCAAAAAATCTTATATTTGGCTTATGAGTACTGCTACTATGAACAAAGTTATCCATGAGGGTCGGAATATCAAGCGATTCCGGGAAATGATGAACATGACCCAAGAGGCTATGGCGGCCGATCTCGGTGACGATTGGACGCAAAAAAAGATTTCCCTGCTTGAAGGAAAGGAGAAAGTTGAACCTGAAATTATTGAGCAAGTGGCAAAGGTTTTAAAAGTTCCGGCGGAAGCTATAAAAAATTTTGACGAAGAGGCTGCGATTAGTGTTATAGCTAATACTTTTAATGCAAATGATACTGCAACGTTAAACGCAGTTAACTACGGCTGTACTTTTAATCCTCTCGATAAAGTCGTAGAACTATATGAAAGGTTGCTTGCCAGTGAAAGAGAAAAAAACGATCTGTTACAGGGTAAGCAGCAGGCGAAGTAATAATATATAGATTTTTTACCATAAAATTTAGGCCACTGTGATGCAGTGGCTTTTTTCTTTTCACCAGCCCCCAACCCTCCCCCTAAATCTTTGCTGCCCTGCCTGTTCCTCGCGTACAGGTGGCAACGCCGCCTGTACAAGCTCCGCTACAATCTCCGCACCTTCCCCCTTGCGACCAACGGGAGCGAGGGGGCGAGCGGTTTTTGCGCAGCAAAAACACCGCTCGCTAATGGAGCGAAGATCCATTCAACCTTCGCAACCGGATGGCGAAGCCGGCCGGTTTATCTCCTCATACAGGTTGCGAAGCTGCCTGTATAATCTCCCCGAACTGGTGGCGAAGCCGCCTGTTCCATCTCCACAACAGACGCCACTTAAATTAGATACAACATCTGAACAAACTTTAACCTACAGAACAGATGCCCCCCTTTACGTCCGAATAATACATTACATTTATTCCACAATTAATACCAATACCTTAATTTGCCCTGCAAATTTTTAACAATTAAAAAATAACTATGACCAGTGACTATACAATTAAAAAGGTTATTGACACTTACTTACAGGAATGTATAGATGCCGGTATTAATAACCATCCGGGTGAAATAGAGATCGAAATGAAGGCCCCAAATCAAGACCCTAAGGAAGAATGGCGTATGTGGCTTCCGATTGACAGCAAAGTTACTGATACTGAAATTGAAAGTTTTGAAGTGCAATTAGGGCATAAGTTACCAGCGGATTATAAAGTGTTCCTAAAACATAAGCACTTCTATGACCTGTATATTTCAGAAGCTACTTTTTGCAAACATCCTGTAAACAAGTGGAGAGATCACCTTAAAAAAATGATTTTTAAAGGCTGGCCACTCGAATACCTATTTGATAAAGGATATATTCATTTTGCCGACTGGAGCGACTGGGGAGCGCTTTGCTTTGATACAAACAGGAACTTTGCAAACAATGATTATCCTATTATCTTATGGGATCATGACAGGCCTTTAGAAATACAAGATGTATCACAAAGTTTCATCGATTTAATTATAAAACTTGATAAAGAACATAAAGAGATGACCATTGACAATCAAGAAGAATAAAGCCCAGCACAAGTAATTGTCGAATATGCTGGTGAAAAGAAAAAACAGACATTCCACAAAAACAAGTGCCTTATGGCCAGATGTTTTTCATTTGCAGCCCGGTAGCGTTCCACCGTTGCAAAAAACATCTGTTCATAAGGCACCAGCCCGCGGCAGCGATACCAGGTTAAACAGTCCGCTTCTGTAATGCTACCCCTTCCCCAAACAGCCGTTTGCGTAAAAGCCGCATGTTATTGCTGACTTTCTGTTGGGTGATCTTCGCATAAATCTGCGTCGTTCGGATGCTCTTATGTCCTAATAGCTGGCTCACCGTTTCTATTGGTACGTCATTTTCGAGGGTTACGGTGGTAGCAAAGGTATGGCGGGCGGTGTGGGTCGTTAAATACTTCTTAATGTCGCATATACCGGCTATCTCTTTCAGGTAGGCATTATACCGTTGGTTACTATTTACGGGCAGTAAACGGCCATATAATTGACAATATGGGCTATTCTTATAACGCTCAATTATCTCCAGTGCAATAGGCAGAAGCGGCACACGTTCCGGGGTCAGGGTTTTCGCTCTTTCCTTTACTATCCATTTTTCACCATCAATCCCCGTAATAATGTTATCTGTCGTAAGATACAGTACATCAGTATAGGCATAGCCAGTAAAACAGCAGAACAGGTAAATATCACGTACTTCCGCCAACCGCGGAATAAGTTCCTTGTTATACAAGGCCATGATTTCATCCATTGTAAGACGCTCCCGTTGCGGGTCTTGGTAGCTGCATTTAAAGCCGCTCAATGGACTAACAGGCAACCAACCCTGATCTACAGCGAGTTTCAGCATTTGTTTTAAAATCTTTACATACTTCATGGCAGTATTGCTGCCTATTCCCTCAATAGTGCTCAGGTAGTGCTCAAAATCCGGGGCAAATGAAAATTTGATTTCCTCTAAAGGCATATCTGACACATGAAAATAGTGTTTAAGAAAAGCCACTATCTTGTCTTTAGTGATCTCAAAGCGTTTGAGTGTTCGCGCTGATTTAGTCATTGCCTTTACCTTCTCGCTAAATCGCCTGTTATGGAAGTCTATAGCTTCACACAATGTCCTTTTATGTTCTATAATACCCAGAAAGGAATTTTTCAAAGCCTGCGCTGTTGCTGGCTTTCCGCTTGTCACCAATAGACTGTAATGCTTCTGTAGATCGGCTTTTAGGGCTACCAGCCTGCGATTGATGGCTTTTACTTCTTCGGAATTACCTTTCACGCACTGCCCCTCTGCGTTCCATAATTCAGGGCTTACATACTGATAGGTGGAGAGTTCGGCGCGTTTGTTTCCTACAGTCAGACGGAGATAGATAGCGGGTTTGTTGTTTTTGCAGCGGCTCCTATTAAGCCATAGTAAGATAGAAAAACTTAAATAACCGTTCTTCATAAAACACCTGTTTTAAGTTAACCAATTTTGTTTCAACTTCACTTATCCTGACTTCACTTAACATTAGTCAAACACAATACAGATAAGCACTTCAGGCCAGTGTAGGTTAGCACAATTTATTTATTATTCTGCTAACCGCAACGCTCACTTTTCTATCTTTACTTTTCTTTACAAAACTTTACGACAAAAAACAGAAAAGCCTTGTAGAATCTGACTCTACAAGGCTTTAATTACATAAGAGTATTTATTTTTACTCTTGGTGGTGATCCCGCTGGGACTCGAACCCAGGGCCCATACATTAAAAGTGTATTGCTCTACCAACTGAGCTACGGAATCGACCTTTTTTATTTTCTCACCGCCACATCTCTGTTTCGATGGGAGTGCAAAGATAGGAATAAATTTATTTGTTCCAAATATTGAGTCAAAAAAATTCTAAAATATTGAATTACAATAGGATGAAAACATTTACTGCGGCTGATTTGCCGGGATGAAATTTGTTTTAAATTTCATATCTGGCTGCGTTTTTGCCCCCGGATCGATAAATCGTAAACTGTAATAGCGGCCATCGACCCAATCATTTACGGCATTATCGTAGTACTTGCTACCCGGATTGCCACTCTGTCCACCGGGATAAATGCCGTAAGCTTCAACCGGGTTGCTCATCTGCACTACCATGCGCCAAGATGGGCCATGCGTTTGTTTCGTGGCATTTACTATATGCTGCCCTCCTCCAGTATTCAAGTGCATGCGGCTAAAGGCCGGCAAGGCGCGCGTCATATGGCGGATATCCGTTCCGCGGAAACGACCCCAAGCGAGCCTGCGGGCGCTATCTAATGGTATCACCCGGTTTAGCGTGCTATCAAAGGCACGTTGCACCATCATGGGAAGGGTCTCCACGGTTTCCGTGCGGCGATCATCAACGTACTTCATGCTGGAATCGGCAAGCAACCACAACAAAGTTGTTTTCGATTGCGGCATCCGTAGCGCAACGTTTTTATGATCGAGGTCATCCCCCCAAATGTTATTCTCAAAGTAATCCCACATTAAGTAAAAGATCGTTGCAGCATGACTGTCGGCATCACTGATACAATCCCATTGGCTCATCTGATCCCAATATGTTTTCTGTTGCATATTGAAATGACTGCTATCTATATTCTTCTTGAATAGCGGTATCGCGGTTTGTGCAAAGAGATTGGTGTTGTCGTTTTGCAAGGCCATCATATCTTGCGGGGTGATCTGATCCATCTTCCGCAATTCCCGGTTGATGCGCATGCCACGGTACAAATCATAATCCGCAATAAAGTTGTATGGGTACGTCGCATCGGTAGGGTGTTGGTTCGCGGAACTAACGAATCCCCTTCCAGGATTCTTAATATGCGGCAACTCTTCCCTTGGAATATACCCTTGCCAAGCATAGGTACTGTCGGTTCCCGGCATGATAAACTGCCCTTGGTCCTTCCAACGTAATGGGTATTGACCGTTATGCCATATCCCGATGTCGCCATCGCGTCCGGCATAGATAAAGTTTTGTGCAGGGCAACTATATACCTTCAATGCTTCCAGGTAATCATCATAATCCTTAGCGTGGTTCAGGCGGTAAAAGGTGAGCAATTCCTTGGAAGCGTCGTGCGCTTTCCAACGCATCGCGATCGGGCCTTGCTGCGCATTTTTTACCGGGAAGTTCTTATCATATGTTACCGGTCCGAAAACGGTGTATGCAATGGTATCATAATAAGTTGGTTGCCCTTTTACCTTGATGGCCTCTACCCTCAGATCGGCTTCGCGGTAGCTACCATTATACAAATAGGTATTCGTTCCTTCCTTGAATTGCATACGGTAATAATCTTTCACATCTTCCATACCGTTAGTCACAGCCCATCCCATATTCTTATTAAAGCCGATAATCACTCCCGGCGCCCCGGGTATTGATACGCCGTAAACGTTCAAGTCGCCCGCGCTGATCTGTACCTCGTACCAAAGTGCAGGTAGGTTTAACCCCAGGTGCGGATCATTACATAAAATCGGAACTCCGGATTTTGTCTTGGAACCACTTACCGCCCAGTTGTTACTTCCATTATCGGGATCGGGATGTTCTTCCTTGAAGGCCATCAACAAGGCATCTTTCAGAATCACGCTATCCGGCGGCGCTACAGCTTTTGCCGTAGGAACGGGAAACTGTGTACCCACCGGGATGATTGGATCCAGGGAGTCGGTAAAACTGGGATACATCTTATGAAAATCATCCCAACCGAATAATTTGAGGGCATTGGTATTCTCGATATCATAAGCGCTTCCCGCAAGGTCGAGGCTCATGTATTTAAGGAGCAAACAGGTTTTGAGATTGTTCCAGGCTTCGGGCTTATATCCGAGTAATTTATATTCCAAAGGCAAATCGACCGATTTTAAAGTTGCTATATAATCGTTGACTCCTTCAGTATAAGCATCCATTATTCGCTTGCAAGTAGGATCGGCTTCGGAGGCTTTCAAAGCATTTTCGGCAGCATAGATCATGCCTTCCCTGCGTTTGAAACGATCGTAGTCGAGCATGCTTTTACCGAGAATTTCGCTCAGCCTCCCGGCAGACGCAAAGGCCTGCAATTCCATTTGCCACAATCGATCTTTCGCATGTAGATAGCCTTGAACATAAAAGGCATCCCGTTCATTTTTGGCAGAGATATGCGGCACCCGGCGTTCATCATACCAAACATTCACAACATCATCCAGATGCGGCAAAGAAACATCACCATTAAGATCTAAATCTACATCTTCGGCGCTTTTCCAGAATCCGTGTTGCGGACTAAAGAAAGCCCCCATTGCCGGGATACTTCCCCAACGGGTATTCAGCGCATAAACGATTGCCAGGGTCGCGGCAGCAGATAGGATTGCGGGAATGATTCTCATATATAAATATCTTGTTTGGTATTTTTCTTCTTGCGGTTTTCCCTATGGTTTCAATTTTTATCTCGTTAGATGATGTATAGGGTGAATCAAGGATTTTCTGCCTGTTTATTATTACATGCATTGACACTCCTTAAGGCGCTATTGGGTTCATGCTTCCTCCTTAAAAGTATAAAACGGGAAAAAATTCACCATCACCAATTTGCTTCCCCTATTAATCCCCTGCAATACTAGATCTTTACCTTATGGATTCCTATTGCTAACGATCTCTCTCCCACCCAATAGAACGCATCCGTAAAATCCTTGAACTTAATTTAGATTTTTTCCGCCACATTATCAATTCTTTCTTAATCCTTCGATTAAAAGCTCCAATTCATGATCCGTATTAAAACTGTGAATGATAATGCGCAACCTTTCTGCTCCTTTCGCCACCGTGGGATGTAAAATGGCCCGTACATCTAAACCCAGGGACTGTAAATATCCCGCTTTAGTCCTAGCAGCCTCATTTCCGGGGATGTTGTAAACTTGTATCGGCGTATCGCTGTAGAACAAGTTATCGTTGAGACCGGATCGTAGTTTCCTGATATGCGCCCTGATGGTTCGACGTTCTTCATCCATGCTTGGAAATAATTGGTAGGCTGCCAACATACTAGCTACGGCTACCGGTGGTAATGCCGTGGTATAGATAAACGAGCGGGCAAAATTGATCAAGTACGATTTTAATGTCTCGCTACCCAGAACAATCGCGCCATGACAACCCAATGCCTTCCCAAAGGTATGTACCCTGGCAAAACAGTCATTCTCCAAACCCTTGGATTGCACCAGGCCCTCGCCCCGGCTGCCAACAATGCCAGTAGCATGTGCTTCGTCCACGATCAAATGCGCATTATACCGCTGGCAAAGCTGTAAGATATCTTCTATTGGCGCGATGTCGCCATCCATCGAATACACGGACTCAATGACCACGAATACTTCTCCAAGGCCCCGTTTGGCGATGGACAATTTTTGCTGTAAACTTTCACAATCATTATGCGCGAAGGCGTAAGAATGGGCTAACGACAAACGGATACCATCGCGGATAGAGGCATGCGCGAGGTTATCATAAATCACCGTATCATGTTTACCGGGAACAGAAGACAGTAAGCCCAGGTTGGCATCGTAACCCGAATTGAAGATCAATCCTGCCGCGGCACGGTGAAAAAGTGCGATCTCCCCCTCTGCCAATTCGATAAAAGGATCATTACCGGATAACAACCGCGAGCCGCCGCTGCCATGTTTCTTGCTATAAGGTTCGTTCAATCGCAGGATATGCTCCCCCATCCTTTCACTGCTGGCCAAACCGAGGTAATCATTAGAACAAAAGTCCACACGGTTCTCGAAATGCCGAAGTTGTCTTAAAGAAGCCTGCTCTTCCCTTTTATGGAGCGCCGCTTGGAGGAAATGTTCAGGGTTCATATACCGATCTGTTTTGTAAATAAAGGACTGACCGTAAAGTTACGGCTTACTTCCCGAGGTAATAATTTTATACCTTTGTGCCGACAAATTTAAAGGAATGAGTAGTAAAGTGTCAATTCTCGGGTTAAAATTACCTACAGATCCGCGCTGGGTGAACCTGGCGGCGATTACCCTGGACGAAATCCTGACCGATCACGCTTTTTGCGAGCAGAAAGCCGCCACGGCCTGTATTTCGTTGATACAAAGGTATCCCGGGAAAACACGTTTAGTAGAAGAACTTGCGCCCATCGTAACCGAAGAATGGGGGCATTTCCGGCAAGTATTAGCCGAGATGAAGAAAAGGGGCTATCCATTGGGCCGACAAAGGAAGGATTTGTATGTAAACGAGTTATTGAAGCATGCCAAAAAGGGAGGCCATCCCGATGATCAATTATTAGATCAATTACTGATCTGCGCCCTGATCGAAGCGCGGAGTTGTGAACGTTTCCGCTTATTAAGCGAGGGATTGGAGGATGATTATATGAAGAATTTTTATTACAAATTCATGGTATCGGAAGCAGGCCATTACCGTTTATTTATAGATCTTGCCAATGAATATTTCGATGAAGAAAGGGTAAGAAACCGCTGGCAAGAATGGCTGAAGATCGAGGCCGATATTTTGGCTAATATGGATGTGAGGGGCGACAGGATGCATTAATCCCCTAAAACTGGAAACCGACATTCACATAAGCTTTCACAATGCCGTTGCCCGAGCCGTACATCAAGGTCGCTTCCAATGGGCCGAACCGGCTGGAATATCCCACGGACAAGCCATAACCGCTAATAAACTTGTAATCTTCCAATGAATTATTCGTCGTAAAATCATAAACGGCGCCACCAACGCGCGGCGTTAAGAAGAAGTTATTAAACATTTCATATTGGAAACCCAACTGTGCCGTGGCTGCACTGGAACTAATCACCTCAGCATCAGCGTATCCCACTAATGGTAATTGCGTGCGGGTATTCAAAGTCAACCCGCCGATCCAATAATTATTGATGATGGACTCGCTGTAGTTAAAATTCATCCCCAGGTTGGCGTTCAGAACGGTGGTGAATTTTTTATTTACAGGGATATAATAACTTATTCTTGCTAATAACCGTTGATAGTTATCGAATCCCAAACCCAAGCTATCCGGGTCAATATGTTGACCATTTTCAGAAATGGTTAGATTAGATTTTTGATCAAAAACTTGCCCACCTTCAATTTTCACATTCCAACCGGAGGAAGGGAACATAACACGGTTAACTGTATTATACTCCAACCCCAAGTAAGCGTTATACTGTTGTACATGACCATCCAACACTATAAATGGTGATATCCTCGGCTTTAAACGTACGTACTCCCATTTCAAACCGCTAATAAGGCTGAGTTTTTCCGTTGGCATATAATGAAAGTTGACATCGAAATCAACAAACTTATATTTGTACTCGAATAAAGAGCGGAAATCTTCATAAAATGTGAGCGGGTTATTTTCAAAGTAAGCGCCTAATACGAACCCTACGTTACGTTTACGACCCGTGTATTTCAAAAACTCTGCCCTTACCCGCGGGTATGTTCCTAAAGCTGCCGTTACGTATGCCCTGGAGTTCGGTACGACGAAATTTCGCTGGGTAAAGTTCAATATCGCTTGAAAATCCGTGTACGTATTATAGTTGATAGCAACTTTTGCATAAGTCAATGCGTTCTCATCGGCGTTAATTACCATCCTCGCATGACCGGGCCTTGTTTCAAGAAGCTCGTAAGTAATCTGCTTATAAAACCGTGTTCCAAATACGTGCTGCACGGCTTTTTCAATCTGCAAGGGCGTATAACATCCGCCTTCTTCCAGGTTCAAACGGCTTTTGAAAAATTTCTCATTCGTATGCTTCAATCCTAATACAACGATATCTTCTATCAATACATCGGGCTTCCATGGCAAACGATCCGGCTTAGCTTGGCCTGTACCGGGATAGAGCGCATTTAGCGAGTCCGCGATATGCTTGAATACCGGGTAATATTGACGCCCCATCTCTTTCCCGGCATCAATAATTGCATCCACGCTGCCGAAACTGGCTGCCGAAAATGGTTTCAAGCTTTGATGAATATAAACATTGGCTAATTTCCTGGCGCCAACGAAATCATCGGCATCCTTGTAGAAACCCAACTGGGTAAGGATGTCAATTGGGGTATTTAATTCATCGGCACTTAATAAACCGTTCGATACATTGGAGCCGATGATCAACTTAGCACCCATATCCTTCGCTATTGTAGTGGGAAAATTCCGAACCACACCACCATCCACCAGCATTTTATCCCCGATCCTGACCGCGGTAAATACCGATGGAATAGCCATGCTGGCACGCATGCTGGTAACGATATTCCCGGTGTCTAAAGTGAGCGCCTCACCCGTGGCTATGTCGGTGGCTACACATTTAAACGGGATACTGAAATGATCAAAATCCCGAACGCTGTAAACAGGATATGCCAAGCGGGCCAATTCTAACCATAGCTGTTGCCCCACGATCATCCCGGAGGCCAACTTGGGTTTGCCGTATTCAAATGGAATTTCGAGGATGTATTTGCCAAATTCGTCCTTTTCTTCTGGAGAAATCTCGGTCATCGGAGGTTGGTTGGCAAATAAATTCGACCAATCCATCGTGCGGGCAATATGCTCGATACTATCACCACTATACCCCATCGCATATACGCCACCGATGATACTACCCATGCTCGTACCGGTGATGAGATCGATCTTCAATCCTGCGCTATCAATAGCTTCGAGGATGCCTATATGCGCCAAGCCCTTGGCGCCGCCGCCGCTCAAGGTCAAACCAACCTTGGGACGCTGTGCCAGCGATGATAAGGAAAGGCATAAGCAAGCGATTGTTATGACAATATTAGTTACGAAACTGGATCTAAGCATAAATGGTTACTGCTCCTAATAGACGAATACCATTAAAGTTAAATGATATATTCATAGTAATAAGGAGTAATTGATAAAAATTGTTCATTTTTTCATAAGTGCTACCTAGCCATGCATAGATTTATTATCTTATAGGTTCATTATACGAATCCTATGCAAAGTTCCACGAAGAAAAATATCTGGCAAGTTATCATGGCTTCCTCTGCCGGAACCCTGATTGAATGGTATGATTTCTATATTTTCGGCAGTCTTTCCTATATCATAGCGGACAAGTTTTTTCCTAATGACAATCACACGTTGGCCTATATCGCCACCTTGGCAACTTTTGCCGTGGGCTTTATCGTACGGCCTTTCGGCTCGATCGTATTCGGCCGCTTGGGCGATATCGTGGGAAGAAAATATACTTTTCTACTGACCCTGTTATTAATGGGCGGCACCACGTTCGCGATCGGTTTGGTGCCTGGTTATGCCACGATAGGCTACGCGGCGCCGATCATAATATTGATACTAAGGTTATTGCAGGGCTTGGCCCTCGGGGGAGAATACGGCGGTGCAGCTACTTATGTAGCCGAACATGCGCCGACAGCCCGCCGGGGTTATTTTACCAGTTTTATACAAACTACTGCCACGTTGGGATTATTCCTTTCTCTCGGGGTCATCCTTTTAACGAATATGAGCATGAGTAGTGATTCCTTCAATGCTTGGGGATGGCGGGTTCCTTTTTGGGTGTCCATTGTGCTAGTGATCACATCCTATTATATCCGTACCAAGCTGGAGGAATCGCCCCTGTTCAAGGAAATGAAGGCCGCCGGAAAAACATCTAAAAACCCGATCAGGGAAAGCTTCGGCAAGAAAGAGAACTTGAGAATGGTGTTATTGGCTTTGTTCGGTGCTACGATGGGTCAAGGCGTAGTTTGGTACACGGGACAATTTTATGCATTGTCTTTCTTACAAAACACGATGCATGTCAGCTTATCGCAATCCAGTATTATCATCGCGGTGGCTTTATTGCTGGGAACGCCGCTTTTCGTGTATTTCGGTCACTTGTCGGATAAAATCGGGCGTAAGAAGATTATTTTAGGTGGGATGATTTTGGCGGCGATTGCTTATTATCCCATTTACAGGGCGATGGATCAAACAGTGATGTTGGATCGTAAACAAGAAGTTACATCATTATTTAAGATTGAAAGCCATTCGGAAAGTAACGGTGAGGGTGCATTGGTTCGTCATACCACCCGGATTTACACTTATTCCGACAGTACGCAGCTCCGCAAAATCAAAACAGAAACTATTAGCGGCGATCAAACAATCCTTACTGCTGAAAAAGACGAAATCAAAGTTTCCCGCTCGGCAACGGTCTGGTTGATATTTCTGGTGTTCCTACAGGTGCTTTTCGTCACGATGGCATACGGACCAATATGTGCTTTCCTGGTTGAGATGTTCCCCACCCGGATCCGTTATACATCGATGAGCTTACCTTACCATATCGGGAACGGTGTATTCGGTGGATTAATGCCGATCATCGCGGTTTCATTGGTGAGTAAAACGGGAAATCATTATATCGGTTTGGCATACCCGATCGCGGTAGCGGTTATTTGCGTGATTATCGGCGGGATTTTTATCAAGGAGAAACCGATCCGGGATTTGAGCATCGAGGATTGATTGGAATATAGAATTTCAACATCTAAACTCCAAAAGTTAAAATTTGCACTGGTAAAGTCTTTTAGCTAGAAATTCTTTATCTTAATTCCTAAATAGAAAGGAATTGTATGATTAATTTAAGTGAGAAAGATTATGATGTTATCATAAAATCTTTGATGAAAAAAACTTTAAGTCAAAATGAGGATAATAACAGTGAAAAATTAATTAATACTATTGGTGCACGTGCTGCTCAAAACGCCATTAATGAAAATCTCGCGTTAAAAAACCCAATTACAATACTGAAGGATAATTGGGTTATTAGAGTCATGCCTGACGGTAGTGAAGAAAAGATTTCAAAGGTTAACCGGGTTGAAAATCCAATTTTCGCTTCACAAAAAATCGCCAAAGGAACTATCATTCATGCCAAAAAGAAAAACTTATAGAATGCGGGTATTTGCGGGTCCAAATGGTTCCGGCAAAAGCTCGATAATAAAAGAAATAAATAAAATTCCTTACGGTTTATTCATCTCCTTTTGGCTCAATATTTAGCTCCTACCAACAGGTCTATTCAACTTATGATAGCATTTACTATTTATCAGCCGTTCCAAAATATGCTAACTCCCGCTCCAAATCCAACCCCGGATACTTCTCTTTCAGCGCCTTCACTTTTGACAAATAACTCGACAAAAATTTCTTAAAATCTTCCGATCCTGGCTGTAAAGGTTTATGTTGTATCGCGGTTCTAACAGCTTCCAGTTGTTGTTGCAGTTCCCGGCTGGATGCATCCCAAGTGTGTTCCAAAAATGATTCCCAAACGTATTGCAAGGCTAAATCATTCGGATGCACCAAGTCTTCTTTGAAAAAACGGTAATCGCGCAGGTCATCGATGACCAGCTCGTATGAAGGGAAATAATGTAAACGGTTGAATTTATTCACCAAATGATGTACGGCTTGAATGAGAATGGCTTTGCTAAGATTATTCTCTACAACACCATCCTTTACATATCTTACAGGGCTGACCGTAAATAAAATTTGCACCTTGGCGTTCTGGAAAAACAAGCGGTGCATCATGTTATCCAGGGAAGTGATGACTTCTTCTAAAGTCAATAATCGCTTATCAAATTGTGCAGCAGGAAATTTATGACAATTGGCAACAGGTTTGTAATTCTCCTTGAGCGAATAAATAAAACTACTACCCAAGGTTAATATCAACCAATCTGCTTCCTTTATATAGTTTATTGCGAGGTTTTGATGTTCATTGATTCTTGATAAAACGGTTGCAGGATTAACATCGGAAAACCTGCCGTGATGATCCCAACTATGCCATAAACCATTTCTTTCAACTAGATTGGAAGATCCGTATATTTTGCCTTCAAGGTAGGTGTTCATCGCATGAACCAAGGCAGCGGGCGTATATAAAATGCCGTGGGGATTCAATAATACATCCATCTTATCTTGGATCATCCTGTTCCCCATCTCTTCCGCGAAGCAAGATCCCATTACCATTACCTTCTGACCATAGCTAATCTTTGGTTCTATCGATTTCACCGGGAATGTCAACCTGAATTTCATCTCTTGTATTCTAATAGCAATTTATATAAATATTGTAGCTGCCTGTGCTATTGCCCTTTCCAGTTCCCTGATATTTAAGTCTATAGCTTCTCCTTGTTCTTGTGCGAAAGTTAAAATATGCTCCGTGGCAATGTTGCCGACCAGGTCATCCTTCGCCATCGGGCAACCACCGTAGCCTTTAATCGTACTATCAAATCTACGGCAACCTTCCTGGTATGCCGCTGCAACTTTCTCACGCCACGCATCGGGTGTAGCGTGAAAATGCGCACCAAATTCTATATTGGGATATGCCGGGATCACGTGGCTGTATAAATAATGAATATCCCCTGCCTTCGCTACCCCAACGGTGTCTGCCAGGGAAATAATGCCGATGTTCAACTTTACCATCTCATCGATCCATTTCATCGCAATCTCTGCATCGTAAGGATCACCGTAGGGGTTTCCGAAACCCATTGATATATAAATAACCAGCTGTTTTTTATTCTTTAAACAAAGTTCCTGGATCGCCAAGACTTCTTCCATGGAAGCTTGAATCGTTTTGTTAGTATTCCGTAATTGAAAGGTCTCCGAAATGGAAAAAGGAAAACCGAGGTACTGTATCGCATCATGCATTACGGCAGTGGCCGCACCACGTAAATTGGCCACGATCGCCAAAAGCCTTGTTTTGGGTGAAGCCGATAGTAAATCAAGCCCCGCCAACACCTGCTCCGTATCTGCCATCTGCGGAATGGCTTTCGGGGAAACGAAACTTCCGAAGTCAATCGTATGAAAGCCTACTTTCAAAAGTGTATTGATATAATCAATCTTTTGCTGGGTACTAATCTGGTGATGCCAGCCTTGCATGGCATCACGCGGACATTCAACGAGTTGTAACATAGCCAATTATTTTTGCCTGATCCGCCCTAGCGCTACCGGTATTACCCTGCCAAATCCCGCTGTTTCATGGCTTCGTACAGGATCACCCCTGCTGCAACGGATACATTCAGTGATTCAAAGCTGTTTTTCATCGGTATTTGAAAAAGGGTATCCGCCGTTTTCAATAAAGCGGGATAAACACCTTTATCTTCGGAGCCCATAATGATGGCAACGGGTTCTTTCCATTCGCAATCATACAATTTTGTTTCGGCTTCCATCTCGCTGGCATATACTTGTATGCCATTCAAATGAAGGGTATCTACCGCTTTCATCAAGCTATTAACGCGGCAAACCGCAATCTTCTCCAATGCACCTGCGGAGGACTTGATTGCCTCCTCGTTCAGCGCTGCAATGCCTTTATCAGGTATAATGATCGCTTGCGCACCGCAACAAACGGCGCTACGGGCAATGGCCCCGATATTGCGCACATCGGTAATACCATCCAATATTAAAAACAGGGGGACTTCCCCGTTATCTACTACATGGGAAATGACATCTTGCAAGTCCAGGTATTGAATAATCGCGGCAATCGCAACAATCCCTTGGTGATTAGCGCCGGTTAGGCTATTCAACTTTTCAACTGGAACTAAATTGACAGGAATCTTCTTTTCTTGGGCCAATTGTTTGATCTGGGGAATAATATCCCCCGTGGCAGTCCGTTGTAAAAAGATCCGTTCGATGGCTTTGCCACTCTTTATGGCTTCAATAAGCGGTTGACGACCAATTACCAGCGAAGATTGCTTTGGTTTCGGCGCCGAAGTTTTTTTATGTGTTCTAAAAGAAGGATTCATCGGGGCAAAGATACAGATAGTTTCCGTGAGAAGAATCAAAGCTTCCTAAAAGCGAGAAAAGCCAATAAGCTCCCAGCTAAATACATTGGGGTCGTAACCCTATTTCTCATGATTTGGGTTTTGAATTTTATCTTGATATAACCTGAACCCCCTGCTAGTTCGAGCTTCCAAGCTCGGACTTCCATGCCGTACAACGCTCAACTGATTGACTATCGTATTGGGCAGCATTAGAAATCTTACAAATGGTTGTTTATGGTGTGAGGTGGGCGTGCTTTGCCGTTTTCGATACTATTGTTAATGTACTCAATTGGGCGTGGGTCCGAGCTTGGAAGCTCGAACCAGCAAAGACTCGAACCAGCAACCCTATTTCTCATGTTTTGACTTTTGAATTTTATCTTGATATAACCTGCCCCCCTGCTAGTTCGAGCTTCCAAGCTCGGACTTCCATGCGGTACAACGCTCAGCTGATTGAGTATCGTATTGGGCAGCATTAGAAATCTTACAAATGGCTGTTTATGGTGTGAGGTGGGCGTGCTTTTACGTTTTCGATACTATTGTTAATGTACTCAATTGGGCGTGGGTCCGAGCTTGGAAGCTCGAACCAGCAAAGACTCGAACCAGCAACCCTATTTCTCATGTTTTGAATTTTGAATTTTATCTTGATATAACCTGACCCCCTGCTAGTTCGAGCTTCCAAGCTCGGACTTCCATGCGGTATAACGCTCAGCTGATTGAGTATCGTATTGGGCAGCATCAGAAATCTTACAAATGGTTGTTTATGGTGTGAGGAGGGCGTGCTTTTACGTTTTCGATACTATTGTAAATGTAAACAATTGGGCGTGGGTCCGAGCTTGGAAGCTCGAACCAGCAAGGAACTTGGAAGCTTGAACCAGCAAGGAACTTGGAAGCCCAAACCAGCAAGGGACTCGAATCAGCAAGGGTCTCGAACCAGAAAAGTTTTGGGTATTTATGCAAAGCATGCAAAAAACGAATCCAGGATTCGAACATTTATGAGCAAAATCCAAGAATCTCTTGAAAGCCCGGTTCCTCAAATCCGTGAAATCAGTGAAATCAGTGACCCAGTTGCATTAGCCGGAGCTTCATAATAGCAGCAACCGACATGGAATCCGTAATTTCCCCTTTTTGCACCATCTCGTATGCCAAGTCAAATGAAATTTTCATTACATGTAACTCTTCCGTGTCCTCGGGGCAAGGTTCCAATTGCTGCAAATGACGGGCAAGATATATGATAGCGTACTCATCGCTCACCGAATTAGACAGGTGCATTTCCAGGATCGGTTCCCATTGGCCTGCCACCAGCCCCGTTTCTTCCAAAAGTTCTCTCTTGGCTGTTTCCAATGTGTCTTCCTGTCCCACTTTACCGCCCCCTTCAGGAATCTCCCAACTGAATTGATCTAAAGGAAAACGGTGTTGCCCCACCAGGTAGGTAAATCCCAAATCATCTAATGCGATCACCCCAACTGCCACATTCTTGAAATGCACCACTCCGTAAATCCCCGGACCACCCTTGGGGTTCAACACCTGGTGCTCGGTAACGCGGATCCAGTTGTTATCATATTTTACCTCGTCGGACAATTTCGTCCAAGGATTTTTATGTTGATCTGCCTGCATACTGCAAATTTACAGGCTATGGAAAGTTTTTCCTAATCGGAAAACCGGTTATAGATAGCGGTAATAGGTAAAGAAAGATTCATCTTTTCGATACCCGGTAGCTTCATATAATGATTGTGCATTATAGTTATCTGTTGCTGTTTGAAGCATTGTCCACTTGGCCTTCGTTGTATTGGCTAATCCCTGGGCAGCTTCCAATAAAGCTTTACCTAGCCCTTTCTTACGGAAATTTTCATTTACAAATAAATCATTCAACAACCAGCTTTTCCCCATGCTGATGGAGGAAAATATAGGGTACAACTGTGTGAAACCTGCCGCCTTACCGTCTACCGAAGCAAGAAATATAACGCTTTCATTATTCTGAAGCCGGGCAGTTAAGAATGCCTTAGCAGCGGGCAGGTCATCCTCCTGTTGATAAAAGACCCTGTATTCATTAAATAAAGGCGCTACCAAATCAATGTGCGCTAAGCTCGCTTTGATGATTTCCATAAATAGCCATTATTTGATCTAAATGATGCTGGAGATGCGCCCGGTAATCTGAAATAACGAACATCAGGTTTACAGGTTCACGATCACCGATTAAAATAGTTTTGTCTAAACTTTCCAATGGCAGTTTTTTCCATACAGATAAAACCTGTTGATTCAATCGCCACCAAAGTTCATATGTTTGTTTCCATTCCTGGCATTGATACTGTTGAGCATTAACCCAATTATTTTGTTCATATGTAGGTACCTCCACTCTTTCCTGCCATTGCGATAAGATAAATCTAGGCAAATTATTGATAGCAGAATCAATTAAATGACCTAAAATTTGTTGTATGCTCCACTTCCCTTCCGCCGGGTACAATTTCACGATACCTATTGGCATAGCAGCTAACTTGGGATAGATATCGTCTAAAACCATGGTTAAGTTTTGTATTTCCTCACCTAAAGGATGCGGTTCCAATTCAATCTCCATAATAATGTTACAACGTTCATAATGAACCCCTCCTTCCGGTTTTATTTCCTTGAAACCAAGTTTGCGGTACATATTGATTGCCGGTTCTAAAACCGTATTAGAATATAAAACCATCTTTTTATATCCTTGCGCGACAGCCTGTTCCATGATCCTTTTAGATAACAACCATCCTAATTTTTTCCCTCGTAGGCTTTCATCTACCCCTAACTTGGTCATTTCAACCGTTTCGTCATCAATAGGCATCAAGGCTACCGTCCCGGCGATGACACCATCGTACTTGATAAAGAGGATATAACCACCGGGATTGAGAATATAGGTTTCCGGTTGTTCCAAAACCTGTTTATCAAATTCTTCCATGTAGAAAAACTGCTCGATCCATACCCGGTTCAATTTTTCAAAATAAGGCGCTAGTTCCCTTGAATATGGGACGAACTCAATGCTCTGATTCGATGGCCAATTTTGCTGATTCATGTTGTAACTTTTTTTGTTTACTGTAAGCACTATTCACTAGGTAAACCCCGGCTAATGTTACCAAGCAGGATGTTCCCACGATCCAGTTCAGGTGCTCATCCAGGATAATATAACCCAAGATAATCGCAACAACAGGGTTTACATACGCATAGATCGATACTTGTGATGGCGGTAGCGTATTCAAGGCATAAACATACGCCGAGAAAGACAGCAAGGAACCGATAAATACCAGGTATAAAAGACTGGTCCACAATTCCATAGTAAAGCTTGATGTGGCATAACTTTCACCCATTAAATAAGAGATAATAACCATCACGATACCACTAAAAAACATCTGGTAGGCCGCGCTGTACATGGCATTAATTTTCAAGGCCCACTTTGCTGTCAATACGGAGCCGAATGCCCAGAATAGACAGCCGAGGAAAACGAGTACCAAGCCGAACTGGAACTCCGGTTTTAATATATCCTGCAAATAGTCATAAAATATCCCTACGACTCCCACGAAACCGATTATCATGCCTATGATAACCTTGGCAGAAATCTTTGATTTGCTGATCATAAAATAACTGAATATCGTGATCCAGATCGGTACGGTGGCCGCCACGATGGCACCTAGGCCGCTGGGTACAAACTTCATCGCCCAGGTCATTAACCCGTTACTGCCGCACAACATGATGACACCGATAATAAATAGTTTCGATAACATAGCCCTGCCGGGAATTTTATATCCTTTTATCAAGAAAACAGCTAGCAATATTACCCCGGCTATTGTTTGCCTCGTACCGGCCAGCAACATCCCGTGCATATATTCAACACCGATATGGGAAGCCAAATATGTTGTTCCCCAAAAGATACTTACGATGACCAAGGCCGCATAAGGCAAAAATTTTTGATTTTTCATTGGAGCGTTCGATTAAACGGTAGATTCTTTATATTGCTTATAAATCCTTCTGTATATGGAAACCTATGATGGAGAAACCTTCCCTGTAGTAAAAACGGTGCGCGTCCTTATTGGAAACATAGGCATCCAGCATAATACATTTACATGATTCTTGCTTCGCCTTCCGTTCCATCCACCTACAAAGAATTTTACCAATTCCCTTGGATCGAAAAGCTGCTGCGACGATCACGTTATCCATCTCGATATATTTACCAGAATACAATTTTGTATTGATCCAAAAGCCACTCACACCCACAGGCGCTCCCTGATCATTATACACCGCCACTTGCTTATAATGATTTCCTATCATGGCAGGCAATAATGATTCGTAATATTCCCGGGACATCTTGGGATTTAATAAACGGATCAATTCGAAGTTGGCCGCCATTTCATCGAAAGTCGATAATTCCTTGATAGTAAATGCACTTTCTAAATTCGTATTCATTTGTATGCGTATTAAACATGGATCGAGGAAAATGACGGCAGGTAGAAACCTCCCGTATTAATATCAACCTTATATCTTAGTTTCCTAAGATTATCTATAACTGTTCTAATGCCTTTTCTAAAGCTCCCTGCAACCTTTCCAAATCTTTAGCAGATGTACGCCAGTTTACGAATGCCGCACGTATGGCCGGGCTGCCATTATAGAAACTTGGCGTCAAGAACACTTCTCCACCTACATGAAGATTTGTTAAAAACCGTTTCGTGACTTCACCGGGATTATCACTTGGAATGTTTACAGCAAAGCAGACTACGTTTAAGTGCACCGGTGCTAATAATTTAAAGTTGGGATGCCGCTCAATGAACTGTCCGAACTGTTTAGCCCAGGCAATATTTTGGTCTACTAAATCTGAAAAACCATCTTTGCCATAAGCCATACAACTAAACCAAATCGGCAATGCCCTCAATCGGCGCGAGTTTTCAGGGCCGTAGTTGATGAAATTAAAATTTACCGCCGGATCACCAAGATAGGCTGCGCCCGGGTTTTGAAATACCCGTAATTGCAAATCCCGGTGTTTCGTGAATACCGCGGCGCCATCATAGGGGATATTCATCCACTTATGTCCATCGATCGTGATACTATCTACCCCTGCCCAACCATTCATAAGGTGTGCATAGCTATCCGAACAAGCTGCAAAGCCTCCGAATGCCGCATCTAAATGTATATATAATTGATGCCGGGCTTTCAATGCGACTAATGCCACGAGATCATCAAAGTCTGCCGTATTTACCGTTCCGGCGCTGGCAATAAATACATGCGGGCGACCGGGATGTTGCTCCAAATACTGCTCCAAGGCATTTACATCTACCGCTTCCCTACCGGGTAATACCGGAATTTTACGGACATGCTTCCTCCCGATGCCAAGCATTGAAATCGCTTTATATGAGCTAGAATGTGCTTGACATGTTAATATTTCAAATGCAGGCAAAACGCTAGTCCCCTCTTCGCTGATGACAACACCCTGCTGTTCTCCCCACCATTCTCTCGCTACGGCCAAACCTGTAAAATTAGCCATGGTAGCACCTGTTACTAAAGTCCCTTGAAAGGAAGGCGGAATGCTGAATAAGCGATGCAAGCATGCTATCGCCGCCCGATCAACTTGGAATGAAACGGATAAAACATCTGTCGCGTTCATATCTAGCACGCTGGTCAACCAGTCTGCCATCAATGCTGCCGGGCTATTGCCCCCGGTAACGAAGCCGAGGTACCGCCCGGAGGTGTTAGCCGTAATATACTCACCGTACGTTTCCATGAAAAGATTCCATGCCGATAATGCGCCGGTCCCGGAACGCGGGATCTCTGCCGCATCAATTCCCGGCACTTCCTTTACTACGGGCAACTGTTCCAAATCTTTCAAAAATTGTTTACTCCATTCTTGTACAGTTTGTAATACCTCGTCTAATCGATCGGAGTCTTGATGAAATACTTCTAACATGGATAACTAATTGACATCTTACATTGACAGGTCAAATTTCCAACTATTTCTAATAAAAAAACAGATGCAGTTTTGTTTATTTTAACCATATCAGATGAAAAAACATCAGAAGAGTGTACGGACACCGAACCGGTGCTTTTTTTCATGCTCTAACAACCACTTTTTCCTAGCCAAGCCACCGCCGAAGCCGATTAAGTCTTGGTTAGAGCCAATGACCCGGTGACATGGAACCATGATAACGATCGGGTTCTTACCATTCGTTGTACCTACCGCGCGGATGCTCTTGGGGTTCCCTAAAATCTGCGATTGCTTTCCGTAGGAGATGGTGCTACCATAGGGGATATCGCGCAAAATACTCCAAACTTGCACCTGGAAATCCGTTCCCTGTAACGCTAACGGTGTTCGAAATGCCTCCATCGAACCATTGAAATAAGCTGTAAGTTCCTGTACTGCACTTGCCAATATTGGATGTTCGAGACTTTCTTTGCTTAACTCCTTCATGTCATCCTCAAACCATAACCTCAAAATTGCATGGTCATTAGCCGTTATACCTAAAACCCCAACAGGTGAATCAATATATATGGTAGCTAGCGTTTCCAAAATAGGTTAAATTATTTTAATCTCGATTATGAAAGTGGTTGTGCCAATAACCGGTACATGGTAAACATATGATGCGATTCGTGCAAGATAAAGAACTCCGTCCAACCCAGGATGGATAAGTTCCCATAAACGGGATGGGCGCCCTTCCTGGCAAATTCAGCAGGGCTTAAAGACCCGATTAAATTCAACACCTGTTCCCTGCCCTTTTTCATTTCAAGGATCACTTCTTCCAGCGGAAGATCTATTAAACCTGCAAATAGCGGATCGGTATCTGCTTGGTAAGGAAGTATTGCCGGATCAGGTTGTGTTAATATCAATTGCATCCTTTCCAAGAATACCGGTTGGTAACTGACCAGGTGGGCCAGGTTTTCTTGAACGGTCCATTTCCCTGGTACGATGCGTGTCTTCAATATGGATGCCGGGACATTTTCCAATTTATCGATAAGCGCTAAATGCTGGTTTTCAAGCCTTGACTGCAATGATGGATGTAGCATGGTACTTAATTTATGTTCTCTTATAATTACGATCAATGATAAAATTCCTCGGGCTAAAGATACAGTTTCCAGCCAAAACAAACAGATTTCAAAATAGAATATTTGACCGATACAGATCTGGATCGTATTTTTGGCTTTACAAGGATAGTCCATCCCGGCTAGTAACAAGATTCAGTAGAAGGACCGGTAGCTGGTTGATGAAAATTATTTTACCATGGCAGAACATTTATACTTACAGGTTGCAGAAAGGATCGAGCAATTGATCGAAAAGGAAGTGATCAAGATCGGCTCCAAGTTACCTTCGGTGAGAACGTTGAGCAAGGAAAACGGCATCAGTATCAGTACTGCCTTCCAAGCTTATTATCACCTTGAGAATAAAGGACTGATAGAACCCCGGCCCAAGTCGGGTTATTATGTTAAGTTTTCCAGTAAGCATTTGCCTGCTATACCGAAAACCTGTCAACCCGTAAAGAAAGCGACGGAAGTTTCTGCCAGCGAGATGATCATCGAGGTATTTCATAATATGACCAGCCCGATGATTGCCCGCTTTTCGGTAGCAGCGCCGCCTGTTTCCTTACTGCCGGCGGCCAAGCTAAATAAATCCATGATTCAAGCGATCCGCCAATCTGCTAACTCCGGCTTGGATTACGAGCAACTACCCGGGAATGAAAATCTCCGCAAACAAATCGCGAGGCAATCGATCAACTGGGGCGGGGTGTTGTCTGAAGATGATATTATCATTACATCAGGTTGCATGGATGCACTTACTTTATGCCTTTCCGCCACTACCCAACCCGGCGATGTGATTGCCCTGGAAAGCCCCGCGTATTGCGGCGCTTTTCAATTGGCAGAAAGCTTGGGATTAAAGGTTCTCGAAATACCAACCGATCCCGAATCCGGTGTTGACATAGCTTACTTGGATAAAGCCATACCCAAGTTCAAAATAAAGGCTTGCCTGTTTGTACCTAATTTTAATAATCCCCTGGGGGCGCTCATGCCGGAACAGAATAAGAAAGCCCTGGTGGAGATCATCAACAAATATAATATCGCGTTGATCGAAGATGATATTTACGGTGACTTATATTTTGGGAAACAACGCCCCAGCAATTTAAAATGCTATGATACGGAAGGAAATATATTGCTATGCAATTCCTTCTCAAAGTCCATTGCACCGGGTTACCGCGTGGGTTGGACGGCACCGGGAAAATACCACGAAAAAGTGCTGCGCCTAAAATTAAACCACTCCATCGCTACGGCTACATTGCCACAAGCGGCAATCGGTCACTTCCTAGAGAAAGGTCGTTACGAACACCATTTACGCAATATGCGGAAAGCCCTACATACGCAATGCTTACGTTACCAGCAAGCTGTTTTGGAATATTTCCCGGCAGATACGAAGATGTCGCGGCCACAAGGTGGTTATGTTTTTTGGACCGAAGTAAACCCGAAGGTAAATACTTTCGAATTATATGAAAAAGCGCTCAAGAAAAAAATCAGCATCGCGCCAGGCAGGATATTCAGCTTACAGGATCGCTATCTCAATTGTTTACGATTGAGCCATGGACAACCTTTTACCAAGGAGATAGATGATTCACTAAGGATTTTAGGCAAACTCGTTCATCAAATGAGCTAAACCGTTTTCCGGTAATTTAATACGGCAACCCCGTTCATCAAGATGGCAAAGCCAAACATGATGAGCAGGTACATCTTTACATCGCCCCAACCGCTGCCCTTTAATAAAACCATCCGTACTACCTTCACGAAATACATCAGGGGATTGAACCAGGTAATCTTTTGCGCCCAGGGCGGCATACTTTCTACAGGTGTGAATAAGCCGCTCATCAGGATAAATACGACGAGGAAAAACCAGGAGATAAACATGGCTTGCTGCTGGGTATTGGTGAAAGTGGAGATTAATAAACCCATCCCTAACATCACGCATAAATAAACCCCGGCAAATAAGAAAAGTAAGGGGATGCTTCCCTCCGTCGGCATAGCAAATACAAGTTTTCCGACGATCAACCCAAGGGCTAACTCAAACAGCCCAATTAACCAAAATGGCAATAATTTACCCAGTATAAAATGATACTTTTTAATCGGCGTAACATTCAATTGCTCGATGGTACCGATCTCCTTTTCCTTCACGATATTCATACCGGATAAAAATGCGCCGATCATCGTAACCAATACTACGATCAATGCCGGCACCATGTAAATCCGGTAATTCATATTTTGATTGTACCAATTTGAATAAGTAATCGAAAAATGTGGCGGTGCATCCCTTGGTTCCATCGCGAACCATTCTATTCTCACCCGGTTATTAAACTGCTGTAAAATAGTATTGGAATATCCATTGGCTAACCCCGCCTTCGTTCCGTTAATCGCATTTACAATTAACAGGATACTCGTTTCATCATCACGGACCAGGTTCCTTTCGAAATTCCTAGGAATTACCATCACTAAATCCGCCTTGTCGGCAGTAAGTTCCGCGTAAGCCGCCTTGGCATCCTGGCCGTGGTATTGCAATTTAAAATACCCCGAAGCCGTCATCTTGTTGGCTAAACGCATCGAAAAAGGGCTCCTGTCCTGGTCAACGATGGCAATCCCGAGGTTCTTAATCTCGAAATTCGCGGCGAAGGTGAGCACCAAGAGTTGAATGATGGGCATTACGAAGATGATCGGCAACATGGCTTTATTGCGGAAAATCTGGATAAATTCTTTTTGTAATAAAAATCTTAATGTTCTCATCAGCTCAACCGGGTTTTGAATTTTCGGATACTAATCAACAAGAGGAAACAACTCATACCGATTAAAACCGTTGTTGGTAACCATACATCCTTCAAACCTCCTCCTTTTAGCATGATACTTTTAAGAATGATGATAAACCATTTTGCCGGGAGGAGGTTTGCCACGATCCTTAATGGCATTGGCATACTTTCTAATGGAAAAACAAAACCCGATAATAACATGGTAGGCATCATTAATCCTACCATCGAAACCATCATGGCCGTTTGTTGTGAATCGGTAATACTTGAAATCAGGATGCCGAGTGATAAAGCTACCATCACGAACAAACCACATTCTGCCAATAACAAGATCAAGCTGCCTTTAATCGGCATACCAAATATTGTTACACTTAATATCAAGATAATAATCGCGTTTATAAATGACAATACGATGTAAGGCACCACTTTTCCCGTAATAATCATCACCGGTTTTATTGGCGATACTAATAGGATTTCCATCGTACCCAACTCCTTCTCCCTCGTGATCGCGATACTCGTCATCATGGCTGAAACCAACATCAGGATCAAGGTCATTACCCCCGGTACGAACATGTACACGCTTTTCAAAGCGGGATTGAATACCATCCTTTGTTCCGCATGGATGGTCAGCGGCAAATGATCCAAGGGGAACATTTCATCCTGGAAGTCCAACAGTATAGCGCTGGCATAATTCTGCAAAGTAGTGGCAATATTAGGATCTGTAGCATCCGTGATAAGTTGCACCGCCGCATTATTTTCATGGTAAAATGTATGGGCGAAATCCGGTGGTATAACGATAGCCATCTTGATTTCTCCCGCCTCGAAGGCCGGCTGCACCTCGGAAGGACTGGAAATAAGTTGATATACTTGGAAATATTCGGAATGTTCCAATTTTTGGATTAGCTGTTGACTGTAATAATCCTTAGACTGATCCAAAATAGCGAGTTTTGCTTCATGCACCTCGTTGGTAATGGCGAAGCCGAACAAAATGATCTGCACGATCGGCATGCCGAACAAGATTAACAAGGTGCGGGTATCACGGAAAATGTGATAAAACTCTTTTCTAACAAATTGGAAAAATAATTTCATATTAGATGCTATAACCAGCTAATTTTATCCATGTTTAATTATCGGAACCAGCCAAATTTCATCTAGGGATAGCCCCGTCTATTAGCCTCTCGCCAATTTCAGGAATACATCATTCATGCTATTGACGGAAAATCGGCTTTTCAGATTGCCAGGGGTATCCAGGGCTTCGATCTTCCCATCCACCATGATTGATACACGGTTACAATACTCCGCTTCATCCATGTAATGCGTTGTTACAAAAACTGTCACCCCCCGATCGGCAGCTTCATAGATCATATCCCAAAACTGTCTCCTCGTAATCGGATCAACACCACCTGTCGGTTCATCGAGGAAAACGATGGAAGGATTATGTATGATGGCGATTGAAAATGATAATTTTTGCTTCCAGCCTAAGGGCAGGGCACTCACCAGGCTCTTAGCCTCCTGCTGCAATTCGAGTTTCTGCAACAAAGCCTCCGAAGCATCTTTTAAAGCCTGTCTTTTCAATCCATAAATTCCACCGTAAAAGCGTATATTTTCCGTGACGGTTAAGTCTTCATACAATGAAAAACGTTGACTCATATAACCGATACTTTGCTTGATTTTCTCCTGTTGAGAAAACACATCGTATCCAGCTACCGTAGCTTTCCCGCTAGTCGGCTTCAACAAACCGCATAACATCCTCATGGCAGTAGTTTTACCGGCGCCGTTCGCTCCAAGGAAACCGAAGATCTCACCTTTGTATACCTCGAACGTGATGGCATCCGTAGCAGTGAAATCACCGAATTTTTTTGTCAATTTATCCGTTTTGATAGCGTAAGCTTCCATGCTGCTTTCTATTTTTCCATGAGATACATAAAACAATCTTCGATACCGGGTTCAATTTTTTGCAAAGTAAAGTCCCCGTTGATACGTTCACTTAAATATTGCTGCACCCCCAGGCTATTTGTCTCTCCATCCTTCAACACGAGGTGTAATTGATCCCCGAAGGCGAAGCAGCTAAAAGTACCGGGATAAGACCTGGCCGTTTGTAGCAATGCATGCATATGTTCCCCTTTGACACCGTAAATATCTTTTTCGAAATCCGCTACAATATTGGCCGGTGAATTGATTTGCAAAATTTGCCCGGCTTGTATCAAGGCAACCCTTTCACATAAATCGGCTTCATCCATATACGGTGTACTTACCATGATGGCGATACCATTATCCCTCAAGCGTTTCAACATTTCCCAAAACTCCTTCCTTGAAACCGGGTCAACACCGGTTGTAGGTTCATCCAAAAAAAGGATGGAAGGTTCATGCACCAAGGCGCAGCATAGCGCCAACTTCTGTTTCATCCCGCCGGATAATTTTCCTGCCGGACGTTTCCGGAACGGTTCCAACTGCACGTAAATATCTTTAATGAGATGATAATTTTTCTCGATGGTCGTGTTAAATATCGTGGCGAAGAATTGCAGGTTTTCCTCTACTGTTAAATCTTGATACAATGAAAACCGTCCCGGCATATATCCGACCATCTGCCGGATTTTCTTATAATCTTTGACAACATCCAGCCCATTAACCGTTGCCGTACCTTGATCGGCCAGCATGAGCGTGGTTAGAATACGGAACAAACTCGTTTTCCCCGCGCCATCGGGACCGATGAGACCGAATAACTCCCCTTTCTTCACATGGAAGGAAATTTCCTTCAAAGCCTGTATAGCACCGTAATTCTTGCTAATATGTTCTACTACGATCGCATTCATAAGAAATCGTTTATAACATGAGTTCACCCGGCATGCCGAGCTTGATCTTTCCATCATTCTTCACGGCAATCTTTACCGCGTAAACCAGCTGCGTCCTTTCTTCTAAAGTTTGAATTACCTTAGGTGTAAATTCCGCTTCGGAGGCCACCCAGGTAATTTTACCGGGATATTCCACGAAAGTGCCGCCCTCCGTACCATCGATACGAACTTTCACAGTTTGACCGATCTTAATAGAAGGCAATTGTCTTGCCGATACATACACCCTTAATATCATATTGTTGAGATCGCCTATTTTATAAAGCGCCTTGCCGTAATTGACCACTTCACCCTGCTCCACGTATTTTACTAAGACGGTTCCCGCGACAGGATTTACGACCAGCGATTGGTTCAATTGATCTTCGACCTGGGCAATCTGCGCTTCCAATGGTTTTGTTTCCTCCTCAACACCTTCCACTTGTGTCGATAAAGTGGCGGCCATCGAAGCGTATTGTTTTTCTAATACGGCCACCGCGGCATTGATATCATCTAACTGTTTTGCAGTAGCGGCATTGGCATCATACATCTTCTTGATACGTTGTTGTTCTTTCTGTTGTGCAAGTATTTGTTGATGGATAACTTCCAGCTGTGGGTTCACTGGAGGCTTTTTACTTCTAACAGCTTTGACGCTTGCCTGCAACTGGGAACGTTTCAGGTATAACTGGGTAGAATCTATGGCGCCTACAACCGCGTTCGCCGCGATCGAGTCACCTTCTTCCAATTTAAAACTGAGCAATTTGCCCGTAGCTTCGGCGGCAACGATAACTTCCGTTGTTTCGAAATTGCCGTAAGCCATTACACCATCTTCTTCATTTTTACATGAAGCGAATAAAGTTGTAATAGCACAGCAAGAAATTAGCAAGCTTTTCATATACTAATTGCCTTTAATGATTTGATATTGAATATTAGCCAACAACCATTGGATGGCATGGGTTTTATATTGAATCTTTGATTGCGAAGCGGCATACAAATCCGCCAGGTAATCGTGTACGGTCACAGCCCCATTATCAAGTTGGGTAGCGCTGACATCCTTCACCTTGTTCCTGAGATCGACAATTCTTTCATCTTTATCCATGGCAGCCCTCATCTTTTTCATCTCCGCTTGCTGTTGTAACAATTGCATCCGGGTATTTAGTTCGAACGTTTCCGATCTTTTGGAAAAAGTCTGTTCCTGCCATTGTAATATCTTCCTTTCATTTTGTTGCTGCTTCCAGTTCCAGATATTCCAGTTCAACTTAATTCCGGCGATGTAAAAGAACCTGAACTCATTCTCCAACATATTGAGACCGGGCCTACCATACCCACCTTGTACGAAAGCGCTTAACTTGGGAATATTCTTGGTAGCTACCAATTTATCCTGTGCATTCAAAGCTTCAGATTGATACGAATACAGCAGCAATTCCGGCCGCATGATGCCCGGAGCATCCTGTTGTTCAACGGCGGGTGGCATTTCAAGGCGCGTATTGCCGTCAATGCTTTTACCGGTAAGAATTGATAGTAATTCCAAGGCTGTTTCTTTACCTGTCAGTGCTTCGAACAATTGTTGTTCCGCTTTTAACCGCTCTGCCTCCAAAAGATCTACATTACTTTGTAAAACGGCCCCGTTGCTTACGCCAACTTTCAAGCGTTCTATCCTCTGGGAAATATCTTCGATCACCTGCTCCGCGTTCTCAATATATGCCCCGTGTAAAATAGCGTTGAAAAATACCTGCGCCACCTGCAAACGAAGCTGGTACAGTTCCACTTCCAACTGTTGCCGGGATACTTTTTCGTTAGCCCGGTGCAATTCCTGTTGCTGCCTGATCGTGCCGCCATCATAAATCAATTGCTTTACATCCACCGTAGCCTTGTACTGGTCATTTGGAATGGCCTGGATATCAAAATTTGGAAGTTTGATGGGTATCTGCGTCACATCGGATTGGTAGGTGGCCTGCGCATTTAGGTCAACTTGCGGTAAATAGTTACTCTTGGTATTTTTTAACTGGAGTGCTGTCACTTTAGCTATTACCTCTTTTTGTGATAACATAGGATAATGCTCCCTTGCCCAACTTTGACAGGTAGCCAGGCTAAGGCTGCTATCTTGCGCCATCAACTGTACCGGGAGATATAATAATAAACAAAATAGGTACTTCATTTTAACCGATTTATTTAACTATTTGGTTAATATAACATCAAAAAAAACTCAGGGTTGTAATGCAGCGGTAATAAATTTCACTACTTCCCGTTTCCGCTCTTGCATCATCAATCTAAATTCCATTTCATTTTTCCGTAACACGCCTTTGATCATTGGTTTAGCTACGAATGGGAAGATACAGAGCGATACTACGTTTATAAATAATTGTTCCGGGTCAAATTCCTTGATATGCCCTTTTTTAATTTCGGCATCAACTTCTTTCAAGAACTGCTTCACATCGGGCATGTTAGCGCTATTGAGAAACCTTTGGGCCACTTTCTCAGGGTCTTGGCTCATCTCGTGTAGTACGAATATGGGAATAAACGGCTTCTCCATCAATCCCGCGATATATAAATCCACGATTACACTGACCTTATCCAGCAATGAACCCTTGGTTTTGATCACTTCGTTAATGCGGCCCAATAATTGGTTGATGGCTTCGGTAAAGATGATTTCAAATAATTTATCCTTGCTCCTGAAATAGTAATGCAACAGGGCTTTATTAATCCCCGCTTCATCGGCAATCTCTTGCATCCTAGCGCCATTATAGCCGCGTTGGGTGAATACCAACCTCGCAGCATTCAAAATCAACTCTTCCGTTTTTGCCTGCTCTAATTTATCAACCATACGGTTTAACTATTTGGTTAAATTTATTCAAAGGTAAATGAATGGATTAATATCAGCAAAATTATTTTCTCAATATTATTGATGATTAAAACGAAACGGGTGTATTACCTGCAAGAGAACGCATGACTCACATAAGCGGCGACAACAACCTTGCCAGCGCTTCCAGGAAACGCTGCCAGCGGCCGCGTTGTACCCAATCATCGTAATGAATCTCCGTGCTATGGAACTGGTCCGACATAAATGCATCGGACAATTGTTGATTAAGTTGGGTACTGAAGACTAAAGCATTCACTTCAAAATTCAGATCAAAGCTACGTACATCAATATTAGCGGTACCCACGATCGATAAATTATTATCTACCACGATCGTCTTAGCATGCACGAAGCCTTCATTGTACCTAAAGATCCGTACACCTGAATACAATAATTCTTCAAAATAAGACTCCGCGGCCTTGTTTACCACTACGGAGTCGCTCTTTTGACCGGGAACTAAAAGCCGCACATCCTTCCCTGAAAGGGCCGCTTGGATCATGGCATCGTAAATGGAGTCATTGGGTATAAAATAAGGAGTAGTAATTAACACGCTCTTTTCCGCTTGATTGATCGCGGCAAGGTTAGATAACATAATTGTTGACCGTTGGCTATCAGGTCCACTGGCAGCTACTTGCACCAAGGCTTCCCCTTCACATTCCGGTGCGTCTGAAAAATACTGGTGGGTAATGGGCAGATCTGTTTCCGCGCAGAAATTCCAATCACTCATGAAAATAAACTGCAAGGTATGTACCCCTAACCCGTAAATATATAAATGTGCATCCCTCCAAAACGGCCATTTTTGCTTGGCAGCAGTATCGCGGTATTCCGCGGTATTAATATAGCGATCACTGACATTAATACCGCCAATAAACCCTTGGTTACCATCTACCACTACTATTTTACGGTGATTCCGGTAGTTTAACCGGTTCGCTAGAAACCGGACACGGTAAAATGGATACACTTCTACCCCCGCGGCTCTTAGCTCCTTTAATAACTTCCGGTTAAGGTCACTACTGCCGAAGTCATCATAAATAAACCGAACTTCTACACCTTCTTTAACTTTATCTTTTAGGATATTAATTACCTGCCGGCCAATTGTATCATCTTCAAAAATGTAATATTCTATATGAATATGGTGCTTGGCGCCGTATAATACTTCTAATAATTTTGGAAACTTTTCCTCGCCGTTCAATAATAATTGCACCTCGTTATGCATCGAGATAGGTGTAAGGATATCTTTAAACAGCATTCTTGCAATGCTGGCTTTATTTCCAACCAACTTGGCATTTTCCAATAAGGCTTCCTTCGACTCTTGGTACAGGTAATCCTGAACCCTGCCAGATAACATCACGTTAGATTGCCATTTGCGGGAATAAATCCTGTTAATACGACGGTTAATCCCGACGCTTAAATAAATAAGTATACCAAGGCCGGGCAAGAAAAACAGCAATAGCAGGTAGGCCATCGCTTTCCCGGTATTAGTTGTTTCCACCAAGGCTTTCAGGGCAACTATAAACGTGAGTAAATAAATAATTCCAAGGCCTACACTCTTCCAATGTTCTACGGTAAACTGCCAAATTGTGCTGAAAAATTCCGGCATAAGGTCGAATTATGTTCCTATAAATATACGTATCTAACAATTAGCAGGCTAAGTAGTTGGCAGGATTTATATAAATAACAAATAAAAAACCCGGCAACAAGAATGTAGCCGGGAGAATTGGTTTGCTCTGAATAAATATTACGATTTGCGTCCACCACCTCCGCGGGGTCTCATACCACCACGGCGTTTACGCATTTCTTCCAGTTTGGCAGTGTACGTTTTGTACTGTTCTTCAGTCAATACTTCCTTGATTTTAGCTTCCTTCTCATCGTTCATTTTTTTGAAAGTTTCACGATCGGGACGCTCGCCGCTTTCGCGCATTTTATCCATCGATTTATAGAAATCAGTTTGGATGGCGGTAATCTTGGTATTTTGATCCGCTGTTAAAGAAAGTTCTTTATTCATCCATTCCATGGTCATCTTAACCCTATCTTCCACGGAGCGACGTTGTCCCCCGGGACCTTGTTGGGCAAAGGCGGTCATACCCACTAGCAAGCAGGCAAAAACCATTACAAACATCTTTTTCATGCTGTACTAAAGTTTAAGTTTAACGAAAATTGTTGTGTGATGAGTTATAGAGAAAAAAAATTGCCTAACCTTTTTGTTTTTCTTTTCCCGGTTTATCTTTCCATCCCGACCTGGGGGGAGGATTACCGGCAGCACCCCTTCTAAATAGCCTGTTAAGCAAGGAATCGAAAGCGGGTTGTTGTCCTGGAGTACAAATTGCCCGGATTTCCTTGAAGTGTTCGAATAATGCCTTTTCAACTTGTGCCTGGGCCATACCTATACTATCTACTTTGGCATTCAGTACCGAATCACTTGGCGGCATGCTATCGTAGACCATTTTATATAAATCTTCCCGCGTGCTCCTCATTTTGCTGAAGTAAGGCATCATCCTTTTATTATTTTCATCGCGCAGCACCTTGAAACTATCAATTTGCACCTGGGAAAAACCCACTTTCTCTTCCAGGTATTCCACGACAAAATCACGTCTAAAGTTGCGGTTCCTGTTGTTGTTTGGCTTCAGGAATACAAAGAAAATAATCATCGCGATATTCGTTAGGAATAACAGTACGACGAGGATAACGAGAAACCTACTCCGGGTGCGTGTAGTCATTCTTATTCTGGTTTTATCAGATCATAAATATTCGTGTTGGAAGCGATATTCAGCTCCTCGCGAATCCCTTGGATGGTCGATTGCTCTTGCGCTGTACCTAGGGTGGCATTCACCTGGCGTAAAACAGTCCAACTATTCAATGCCAAAACGCTTCCTACGAATACGACTACTACAACCGGCTTAGTCAAGTAACCTGCCATACGCTCCCAAGCGCTCAATGATGCCTTTTCCATACGGGCGCGCAGTCTCGTATAAAAATATGGCGCGGGGGTAGCGCGGGACAAACCATCGATACTCGACAGTATTTCCGAAAACTCATATTTCTTTCCTTCACGCATAATTGTCAAGCTTTTTATAAATAATTAGACGATATTCTTTTCAAAACCTTTCAAAAAATCATCCATTTTTTCACGAATTTCCTTTCATATGTTTCCCGAGCAGCACTTGTAACGTTTTCTTGGCCCTGTGCATATGCCCATCTACCGCGGCCAGGGTGGTATCCAAGATTTCAGCGATCTCCCTGGTAGGTAAGCCCTCCAATTTATGCAGGATAAATACCGCTTTTTGCATTTCCGGAAGCTGGGCTACAGCTTGCATTAACAAGTTGGCCTGTTCTTTCTTTTCCAACGAGACGCCAGGGTGGTTGAAATCGGGTGGTTCCCAGTTCAATTCCCCGTCACTTCCAAAAATGGAGAACAGCTTTCCCCACCGCTTCTTCCTGTTCTTTTTACGGATATGATCCAGTGATTTTGTCACCGTGATCCGGTATATCCAGGTGGATAATTTAGCATCTCCTTTAAAATGAGCGATCGACTCATACACCTGCACAAATACGTCCTGGGCAACATCCTCCGCATCTTCAGGTAGCTGCACAATACCCAATGCGGTATTATACACCATGTTTTGCCAGGTGTCAACCAAGGTGCGGAAAGCAGATTCATCACCTTGCTGTAATCTTTCAATCAATGGATCGACAACGCTCAAGCTAGACGGATTCTATGTTTTTTTAAATGGCCGGACTTTGAAAATACGAAAACCTGGGGGAATACTGCCCGGTAAATTACATACCGGGCGCTCCTCACCTATCATCCGCCACCTGGGGGAGGGCCGCCAGGTCTTCCACCACCGGGAGGACCAAACCTGCGGAACATCCTTTCCCTGTCGTTTTGCATTTCTTCTTCGGGGTCAGTACCTTTCTTATTCCAACTTTTTATTCTATATGTAAAAGTCAGCATGAAATACTGCTTCAGCACTAAAGAACGTTGGTCTTCAATATAAAGTTCCGTAGTAGAGCGGGAAATGCTTTGGTTTTGATTCAGTAAGTCATATACCGTGGCCCTCAGTTCACCCCTGTTATCTTTTAAGAACTTCTTGGCGGCGCTCAAATTCCAAAGCCAATAATTTGTACTTTGACCATTATCTAGGGCGCTGTAATACTGGTTTGTTAAATCTGAATTCAGCACCCAACCGTTCTTCGTCATCAAGTTAACATTTGCTGAAGCGCTGCCGTTGAAATAACTACTATTATTTAAAGTAGAAACATTATTTTTTACGTTGTTAAATGAAGCATTGTAAGACAATGTAAAATCTACATATTCACTGATATTACTGGAAATAACAGCCCCGGCATTATAAGCATACGTGTTGGAAACGTTGTAGGTACTGTTTACATAACCCGGAGAGCGGGTATAGCTGATGCCCAGGTTGGTATTTAAGTTTGATTTGATCACTTTTAATGGCAAACCCAGGTTAAAGAAAGACCTAGCGTTCCAGTATCCATCCACGTTGATCGGTTTAGTTAATTGTCCTCCTTTGCGCAATGTAAACGTAGGTGTCAACACGGTGTCTTGCTGGGCGATATAAGTTCTATTGGTAACACGGTTATTCGTATTTTCAACATTGACGCCGGCTATAAACATTAACCCTTTCTCAGTATCAATATAATGATATCCACCGCGTAAAGATTGTGAATAAGATTGATCCAGTTCCGGGTTACCGGTGCTTACAAACAAGGGATTAGTATAACTCAACACATCCTGCAAATTATTGATAGATGGTTGATCGGTCGATGCCCTATAAAATAACCTTACGCTAGAATTCTTGTTAAATTTCTGCCTCCACATCAAGTTCGGTAAAACATTTGTGAAGGAACGCTTCAAGTTAAAATCTGTCGGGAAAGTACGGTCTCCTTCCAAGGTAGCATGTTGCAAGTTAACGCCTATAATCAACATCTTATCACGGTTGCCCATGCGGTAACTAAGGCCACCATTGTTTACGGTATATTTATTTTTATACAAGTTCGACAAACTTGGATCAAAAGTTAATTCACTATGAGTCGAATCGATGGTATAAGCTTTCTGATCTGCATTATTGATGCTAATCGATGGGCGGTAGTTAATTTCCAGTTGCCCTTTACCGACCGGCTCCGTATAGGAGAAATTAGCGGAATAGGTTTGTCCATCCGTATTGGAGTAGGTCTCCCTTAATGTTGAATCGGTAACTAGCCCACCCTTGTAATTAGTTGTCGTATAAGAAGGTAATATGCTTTCACCATCGCGGTTATTTGCCCTGAAGCCAAAATTAATGGAGAACGTACGTCCCCTCTTGTCGAATGCGTGCCTCCATAAGAGGTTGGTATTCGCGTTATACCCTTTATTATTATTTGTGGAAGCAATATCCGTAGCATTAATCAAAGATGAATCGCCGTATTTAAAATCACCCAAGGTATGCGACATGGCATCATTCTTTTGAAAACTCACCGAAGGGGTAAACATCAGGATGTCTTTATCAGATATCTTGTACTCTAAGCGTAAATTTACACGGTGATTATAGTTCTTCGTTTCAGAATTGGCTAATTCATTGTAAACGCGGACAGAATCTGCTATATCATTCGGGTAAACTTGATGGGTGAGCGTTTCGTTCTCAGTTGATTTATTATTAAATAGATAGCTACCGTTCACCGTCAACTTCTTACCCCAAGTATCCTGGAAGTTGATACCCAAGGAGTTCGTTTTGTTGATACCGCTTTGCGAGCCGACGTTGAAATTGTTACCGCCTCCACGGCCGCCCCTACCGCCACGACCACCGCCGCCGCCAGATATGCCGAGTACATCTTCCGAAGCAAAGTTTTGCTGGTTTACATTATTAGTCATCCCGATCAAACCGATTCTCCTATCGCCGTTGAAAAAATTAACACTACCCCCGGCATTATACAGACCTTGAGTGCCATATCCAGCGTATACTTTCCCAAACTTGGAATTACTCAAACCATTCTTTGTAACAACGTTGATAGCTTTATAACTGTTTCCATCATCAAAACCGGAGAATTGTGCCTGGTCGCTCATTTTATCAAATACCTCGATCTTGGAGATCACTTCGGCCGGCAAGTTTTTCAATGTCGCCGTAGCATCTTCGCCAAAATATTCCTTCCCGTCAACCAATACTTTCTTCACCGTTTCCCCGTGCGCTGTAACCGTTCCGTTCTGCACCGTGATACCGGGCATTTTCTTGACCAGATCTTCGGCAGATGCATCGGGGTTAGTTTTATAGGCGCTCGCATTGTACTGGGTCGTGTCCCCTTTCAATTGGGTAGGCGGTTCTTGCCCCTTGATCGTCACCCCTTTCAAATCGGTCACGGACCTGGGGATGTTCACGACTCCCATATTCCCGTTCGTGCCATTGAAGCTGATATTACGCACTAGTTCTGAATACCCTAAGAAAGTAAACGTTAACTTGTAAGATCCGGGTTGAATGCTAGCAAATTCAAAGCCACCGCTGGTATTAGTCAATAGGTTCCGTATAAATGTAGTATCACCGGGTTTGGTTAAACGAACGGTAGCGCCGATAAGGCGGGTACTATCCGTTTTATCCTGGAGCACACCCTTGATAACCGATTGGGCATTAGCCAAACAAGAGAATGTAATTAAAAATGTAAAAAGTAGCGTTATTCGCTTCATAAGTTGATGAGTTATTGCAATAGTTTAGACGGCATTCCGATTCCTTTCTTTTACCGCTCATCCGTTTTTTTTCAAGATTTATCCCTCTATTGCTGGAACAGCCGATAAAAATGGCCGAAATCAACCCTTCCCAGCCTTTTTACAATCATCGTATCTTTATACCTGGAGCTTTTCAACAAAACATATTATTATGAATAAAAGAAATATCGGGTTATCGGAACTCAACATTGCTCCCTGGATGTTGGGGGGTAATGTTTTCGGCTGGACAATCGGCGCGGAACAATCATTCCATGTACTAGATGCGTTTACAAGCGCCGGGTTTAATAGTATCGATACAGCGGACGCTTATTCAACTTGGGTTCCGGGCAACCAAGGAGGTGAATCGGAAACGATCATCGGGCAATGGTTTCAAAAACGTAAGAATCGATCCGGGATTATCTTGGCTACCAAGGTAGGCTCCACGATGCCCCGGAGCCCGAAAAAAATATTAAAGAAGGCATATATATTGAAGGCCGTGGAAGATTCTCTCCGGCGCTTACAAACCGATTATATTGACTTGTACCAATCTCATTACGATGATCCGGAAACCCCGGTAGAAGAAACCTTGGAAGCGTACTGGACATTAATTAAAAGCGGCAAAGTGAGATATATAGGTGCATCTAACTTCAGCCCGGGAAGATTGGTTGAATCTATAAATACCAGTAAGACATTACATTTACCGGGGTATGTAAGTTTACAACCCCAGTATAACCTGTATGATAGGGCTGACTATGAAGCAAATTATGCTAAAATCTGCCAAGAACAGCAGCTGGGCGTCATCCCGTATTATTCCTTAGCTAGCGGGTTCCTCAGTGGAAAGTACCGGGACAAGGCGGACTTAGACAAAAGTAAGCGCGGAAGCGGAATTGACAAATATCTTGATAACAGGGGTTTCAGCATCTTGCAAGCGATGGATGAAGTGGCCGAAAGGCATCATTGCAGCCTGGCGGCAATCGCCTTGGCTTGGTTAATGGCCCGCCCGGGAATCACGGCGCCTATTGCCAGCGCTACCAAGGTGGAACAAGTGAAACAATTAGCTAAAGCCGCCACGATTAAGCTCTCCGGAGCTGAATTGGAATTGTTGAATAATGCCAGTGCGTATTGACTTGAACCCTGAACTTATCCCGTTCCGGCATTACCACTATGAAGCCCGGGGAATGTTTATTATTTTTACGTACTTCTTAATACTATCGATCATCCCAAATATATTCCGCGTATGCGACTATTATTTTTTACTATCCTCATGACTATTTGCTTGGGAAGCCTGGCACAACAACCCTTGATGCCCCAAGTTCAAAAGTTTACAGCTAAGGAAGGTTTTATTTCTATCGGAAAAACATCCGTAGTTCATGCAGCCGACACAAGTTGTAAGGCAGAAGTAGCGTTACTGAATACATACCTGGGCAGCTTCGTCACATTTAACCCGGATGCCGTCCCGGTTGAAATTGCTACCGACCCTTCCTATAAAGATGAAGAAGGCTATACCTTGGTATTAGAAAAACCTGCTGTAAGAATCAAAGCGAGGAACTCAAAAGGCGTTTTTTATGCCTTACAAACATTGATACAGCTAGGAAATCATTATCATGGTACAATCCCGGCAGGCACCATCGAAGACGCGCCCCGGTTTGCATACAGGGGCTTGATGCTTGATGTGAGCAGGCATTTCTTCGGTGTAAACTTTATCAAGCAATTACTGGATGTAATGGCGATGTATAAACTAAATACATTTCATTGGCATCTTACCGACGATCAAGGTTGGCGAATAGAGATAAATAAATATCCCCGCTTGCAGGTAGTAGCGGCTTGGAGGGATCAAACACTGATCGGGCACAAGAAGGACATACCCCATCAATTTGATGGTAAAAAATACGGTGGTTATTATACGCAGGCACAAGTAAAGGACATCGTAGCCTATGCCCAGTCCAAGCATATCGACATCATTCCCGAAATCGAGATGCCCGGGCATGCTTCCGCGGCATTGGCAGCTTACCCTTACCTGGGCTGTACCGGTGGCCCATACGAAACCGCACAATTTTGGGGCATCTTTGACGATGTATATTGTGCAGGAAACGACAGCACCTTCACTTTCCTGGAAGATGTACTGGATGAGGTTATCCCTTTGTTTCCGGGGAAATATATACATATCGGTGGCGACGAATGCCCCAAAAACCGCTGGAATGCTTGCCCGAAATGCCAACAAAGGATGGCCGCAGAACA
Source organism: Chitinophaga caeni (assembly GCF_002557795.1). Classification (NCBI taxonomy): domain Bacteria; kingdom Pseudomonadati; phylum Bacteroidota; class Chitinophagia; order Chitinophagales; family Chitinophagaceae; genus Chitinophaga; species Chitinophaga caeni. The sequence continues at coordinate 4,894,799 of NZ_CP023777.1, forward strand.
TTTGGAAGATGCCCATGCCCTGCAAAGCTATTTCGTGAAGCGGATAGAAAAATATCTTAACAGCAAAGGGAAACAACTTATTGGTTGGGATGAGATTACGGAAGGAGGACTTTCGCCCAATGCTACCGTGATGTGCTGGCGTGGTGACTCGGTTGGATTTGCAGCAGCAGCACAAGGGCATGATGTGATCTTTAGTCCCGAGAAAAATTTGTATTTCGATTATTACCAGTCAACTAGCATGTTAGAGCCCATTGCAGCAGGTGGATATACGCCTTTAGAAAAGGTGTATTCCTATGATCCGATGCAAAATAGGCAAGCCGAAGCCGGCGGCGATTCCCATATTTTGGGCATCCAAGCCAATTTGTGGAGCGAGTATTTACCTACGGAAGATCAAGCTTGGTACATGTTATTCCCACGATTGCTGGCATTATCTGAAATAGCTTGGTTACAACCTAGCTCCAAGGATTATGCTTCCTTTTACGAACGCTGGAAACTTCAACGCGCTATTTTGGATAAGCATAAAATAAAATACGCAGATATCTATGACGAGATTACAGGTAAAATGATGGCCAAGGGCAGCAAACATCAACTTAGCCTTCACTCGAGCTTGCCGAACGCAACCATCCGTTATAGCTATCTCGGTAAAGAGCAAACTTACGGGCATCCAATCGACATTACAGCTTCCGGCATTATCAAGGCACAGTTGTATGTAGATGACAAAGCGGTTTTGAGACCCTACACCAAGGAAGTAATACAACATAAAGCTGTTGGCAAAAAAATCAGCTTAAAGAACCCAGGTAAAGGCAATTTTGATGTTGCGGGAAGTATTTTACTCAATGGACAATATGGCACAAACCGTTACAATGACGGGCAGTGGTTGGGTTTAAGCGGGGATAACCTCCAGGCAACAATTGACCTAGGGAAAGAGACCGAGGTAAACCAAATTAAAACGAGCTTTCTTGATTACCATTGGCAACGGATGTGGAAACCGGTATCTTATACCTTTGAATACAGCAATAACGGTAAACATTTCCGTAAGCTAAGTGGAGAAGGTTCGGAAAAAGATTTAGTATACGAATATAATTGTAAGAAGACCAAGACCCGTTATATCAGGGTCACTTTAGAAAACAAGGGCATAATACCGCAAGGAGAATATGGCGCGGGGGGAAAAGCCTGGTTATTGGTTGATGAGATAGCGGTATATTAACCAACATTCTTATTCATAAAATACAATAAGTTGGTGAATACAATTCATCAACTTATTTTTATTGCCTGCGGATCTCGAAGAATTCATCCTGCAAAGATAATGGCGTCATTTCAATAGCAGTACTTTCCTTGGTATATTCGCTGGTTTCCAAGACAATTTTCAAAGGTAAAGAATGGGTCATCTGCGTAAAAATATCAAACGAATTTAGTTTGTAGTCCCTGAAATAACTGGGATCAATTTGTATATCATTATTAAAATAATAAGTCACTTTTCCATTATTCGATTCGATAATTACTTTATGGCACCGTTTCCCTAGCACATTAATCGTATCAGCATCCTCGCCTATGATAACTTTCATCATGGAATCCTTATCATTAACCGGTTTAATGGATAGCGGATAATCCGTATTGGCTTTATAAAAAAATAACTTATTACTATCCGAACGGAACACTTGCATCCGCAGGGCTATACCGTTAAAAGATTCCTTTATGTTACCATTCTTGATATAAAACTGTGTTTTAGAACCGAACAAGGTGCTATACTGGGCATCGGTCATATCATCCACCTTGGAATAATATGTATTAGCATAAACTATTTTGCCGGTAAAGTCTTGCGCCATTAAAGGCTTAAAAGAAGATACCAATAAGAATAAAATCAAGCACATTCTCATAGCTCAAACGGAATTTCATCTAAAGATCGACAAAAAATAATTAACCGCTTCAATATTCGGCTTTCTGTATCTTATCTATATAAAATTTCCTGTTAAAGCATACATGTAGATAAACAGTAGACTTATAAGCTTCGCGCTTACCGTCTTTCAAATGGAATGCAGGATTCCATCGGGGCATTAACCTGACCACCCTTTTCACTTCCTCGATAAAGGGCCTGTTATACCGGGTAGGGATCATCGGTATTTGGAATCGTAATACGGAGCCTAGCCTGCCGATTTTTAAGGATAATGGAATGACGATACCTGGCCGGATCTTTCTTTTCCCGGTTCGGAAATTCAGTTGGTATAATAAAAAGGCATACACATCACCCGGGCATTGGCCGAAAGTGGGCCAAGTCATCGTAGTATCTAACGCAACTACTACCCAGGTGGGTTGTTCCGTGGTGTCCCGTTGCGCTTGCGAGGAATGGGAAATGAATACCAGGCACAAGGAAAACATCCATACAATTATGTATTTCATGGCAAGGGCTGAATGATCTTATTATCGATCATACATGTTTCTTCAATTAGGATAGTATATTCAACTTAGCAAAAAATGTCCAGATGCACATTACAAATATAATAAATATTTATTATATATTTTCAACTTGGAAATGGTTTAATGAATAAGCAGGTTATTAGCGCAATTTGGGATCAAAGTTTACGCGGATAATTTTCCCCATTTTCCCCGGTTCAAAAAGCATCGTTACCTCGTACCAAACGATGCTGGTATCTTTAGGATCTTGGTATTGGCAAGAAATCTCGATAGTTCCGTCAAGTTCGGAAGGTGGCATCACGTTGAAGAATAGGTTGGCATCCCTTTTCTTCATGATTTTCATCTCGTGCGCAGCAGTTTTTAAGCGGGTCTTAAGTTCGACCCGGGCAGCCACGGTATCCGCATTCATCAAGCGGCACGCTTTCCGCCATTTGTTCGCTTCAAGTAGGTAAACAAATTTACCGGCGTTAGTAGCTTTAGCTTGCATCTCTTCTAATTGCCCGAACGCTAATTGGGCGCTACACATGAATAAAAATAATAAACCCAGTAACTTCTTCATAGATGGCAAGATAAGTTGCTTATATCAATAAATATATCAACAAATTCATAAAATTCCTTGAGTGGTTATTCCCCCGTTGCAGTGCGCACGACAAAAACCTTCTACAAAACATATAATTGGAAGTAAAACACTTAAACAGGTAAAAAAATTATAAATAGTAAACAATATCAATATTTATATAATTCCATAACCCTGTTAGTTCATTGAAAGTCAATAAGTATTTGTTAAATTTATCTACATTTGTTTCCCCGGTACTTTTGAAATAAGCTACAACCCCATGGAAAAGATTTTAGGTCTCCTGACCTTCGTGAATTTATTGGTAGTAAATTGGAATGTAAGTATAGCGAAGGCGCAGCCTGCTAAAGACAGCACCGTACTGATCGTTCAATCACAGTACCAGAAAGTACAATTGCTGTACCAGGATGCCTTCGGTGATATCCGTATGCTAATAGCCAATCCTTCCAAGCAGCATGCCGATACTTTCCATTTATACGTAGAGCAACCGTTCGTGATTAAACAGGCAGATATCACGCAAACACCTTACCTGCTCGTCCCCGGCGACACGGTCATATTCCAGTATTCAGAACAGAAATTTCCAATAGTAAAACATCTCCATAACAATATGCGGAGTTCAGAGCTGAACTTTTACCGCTCATTATACCAAAACCGGCTGGCCAACCAAGCGCCGGCAGCGCAATTAAACACCGCTAGCAGGAGCCTTATCCGAAATAAGGATGATATCGCCAAGTATATCAATTATTTGACAGATCAATATAAAGCGGACAGTTCATATTTTTCTGAATATATCAAATCCAAAGCTGTAAGTCCATATTTCAACAGCTACGTGCAATGGCAGTTACAAGCGCAACTGGTAGAAAGGCTAGCGCAGGGATATTGCCAGTTATTTCAATTTAATAATCCGACACAAAGCAAATTACTCGCCGATAAAGCGATTGCGCAGTACCAAAAGTTCTCGAAGATACCTTACCACACGCCGTACACCATTTTACTAACACATGAGCTTTGGATGAATCAATTGTATTGCTTACAGGAATTCCAAACAAGCAAAAATGTATCTGCACTATTTAAAACCACTTCGAAATTAATACATCCCACCGCGCGCAACCAAGTAAGATTCCTAGTATTGAAGCAGTACGCGAAGGAAATGAGCAGGGAAGAATTTAACGAGAAAGTTGCCGCCATGCCAACTAGCCCTATAAATTATAAAGCCTACCTGCAACGGTACATTGAAAACAAATCTACCGCTGGAGATTACAATATCTATAAAACAGCCAGTGGCCGGGGCATGTACTTTGAAGAAATTCGTTCCATGTTCCCGGGAAAAGCACTGTTTTTAATTTTCTGGCATAGCCAACAAAAACAAAGCCAGGAAATATTTGCCAAGCTAAAGCATACATTCAGCAGGATAGATACCAACAAGGTTTCCTTGATATATGTTTCATTGGAAAAATCTTACCAATCCTGGCAACATTCGCAAAATATAGTTCCCCGTAACTTGAGAGCTGCGCATAGCTATTGGTTAGCTCCAGGGATGTTGTCATCTATTATTATTAAGAACGAGATCAACAGCCTGCCCTGCGCCTTGATATTTGACCGGCAAGGAATCGTAACCGGCAAACATGTATTGGAGGGTAGCCAGCAAGTAGTTAATTATATCAATAAACTCTGATCAGCGACAATTAAAAGAAATTATATCAAATCGAAAGCTTGTGCGAAGCGGGTTAGTTCGTAAACCGTATTGATATTTAACTTCCTCTTGATGTTCTTGCGGTGTGTTTCAACGGTAGTTTCAGCTATAAATAATTGCTCCGCGATCTCGTTGGCGCTTTTACCTATGGCCAATAAGCCCAAGATTTCCTTTTCCCGTTTACCCAGGGTAGCAAACAAACGGCTGTTTTGCCGGAGAAATAAGTTCTCCTGCATCAACCGGTCAATCTTGCTATTAACGTGGTTGAGACTGTCTACCGGGTACGCCATACATATATAAAAAACCGGGTTCCTCGACAACATTCTCATGGCGCTAAAATGCCATTCCCAACCATTGTTCAGGCCGCTCCTTACCTGTTGGAAGAAACTCACCAAGGTATTTTCATTACCACTGTGAAGGGTATCTTTGATCTTTGGAATATACGCTTCGATATCATCATGGTTAAAAAAACGGGTATGGTAATCCTGGCCCATGGCACGTATTTCATCGAGGGAAGCCCCGAGATGACGCTCACCGCGCTTTGAAATATACACTACGTTCAGATGGGCATCGAGAATAATAATAACTCCCGGTAACTCATCGGCTATAGCTGTAATAGATGAGATTTTCACATCAACATTATCCATTAGAAACAGTATAGGTTGCTCAAATAAAAGTGGACTTTAAATAAAGTTGGCCGGGTTGTATCAGTATTAAAGGATGAAACTTGCACCGGGTTACAGCCCGGTAAGGATAGTGTTCGAACTATTTCTAATATAATGCAAAAGTATAACAATACCAACCCTTTATATAATATAAAGTGAAATTTTATGTTATTAAAATTTATACATCACTTATTGCATTACAATTATTTATCTATAAAATTAATCCTCATGCTTTGAAAAAAGCCACCGTTCGATGTTTAAGGTTCCTTCCTGGTAATTTTCTTATTGATATCAATATAACATGGTAATGCGGCGGGTCCATACCAGGGCAATAATTCCGCGTCAAAAATTCCGGCTTTATATGCAGGATCAGTTCCTAACAACGTTTTTGCCGCATCGATCGTCTTGACATTTAGAATAAAAATGCCCCTGTACTGGAGATCATTTTTATCAAAAGGACCGGCCAACACCAGCTTACCTTCCCCCACTAGGCGATGGATGTTATTAAGATGTCCGCGGAAATAATGGTTAAGGGAATCTTTGTCTTTCGTTTTATTGCCACCAGTTTTCAGGATGACCAGAATATATTGCTTCATACCGTAATCATCAGCCCCTAGGGAATCTGCCAATGCTTTATCGTATTTTACTTCTTGCGCGTATGCACCGCAGGTAAACAATACTATTGCTAATAAAAAACAGAAGATATTTTTATTCATATTGATAATTATCTCTTGATTGAATTTTGATAAAAATCTATCCATTCTTGCACGGAGATCTTAGAGGCCAAGTCACCGATTAGATCATATGGTATATCGCCGGGTTTTTTGAAGCGCATACAGCTTTTTCCCATATCCAGTTTAGCCTTATAATGTGCCCGGTACTCATTTACGAACCAATCCATCAGGGCGGGCATCGTATAAATTCCCATATGGTAAACCGCGATAAAGTTTTTTTGGGAAGCGATACTCATGAAAGGTAAAGGCAGCTTTGGGTCACAATGGTACCCGCTTGGAAATATGCTATGCGGAACAACGTAACCGATCATTCCGTAGCTCATGGTTTCTTCAAAACCGCTGGGCAAGTTCTTCTTGATACGTTCCCTTAGCTTCTCCATGGCCGGCTTACGTTCCGCGGGAACCTGCCGGATATATTCCGCGGGGCTATTGGCATTATATTGCATAACAGGTAGATTGTAATTACAATTTAAGAAAAAGCCAATGATTGTTTATTAATGAACTGTTAATGGCCAAGTATTTGTTTTACAAGTAGTTTTATAACGAAAAAAGCCCATCCCAAGAATAGGAAGAGCTTTCACATTTAATCAATTTTCCCCGCGTGTCGATTACCAAAAAACATCAACGGGGTTTGTAGGGAGGAATGGGCTAGATGCCATCCCTTAAACTTGCTATTATTTTTACTTTTTGGGGTTAGCAAGCCTGGATTTATAATTGGGGTTTATTATCTAATAATTTCGGGATTAAAAAACCGGATGTAGATATAAGTAGGTTAATGGTATGTGTTCTGTGTTGATGTAAAATTAGCAGTCTCAATATGCGATTCATACGTGAAAAACACCCTTTTTTATAAAAATAATTTTACAGGCTATTACAAATGTCAAAAAAACAATTACCATATTGACTATCAACTTCTTACCTTTTCAATATTTTTTTCTTAAACGGGTTGGAATTCGTTATCCCCCCTTTATCTTGAAGGTTCTAATACATTGATATTTAGCTCCTTCAAAAAATATTTTCAAAAAAATTTTGCCGTTTCAATTCCAATTTCTACTTTCGCGCCGGAGAGATGGCAGAGTGGTCGATTGCGACGGTCTTGAAAACCGTTGACTGTAACAGGTCCGGGGGTTCGAATCCCTCTCTCTCCGCCAACCTTCGGGGATGCTGCTTCTAGGATACTAGGAGCTTTTTTATGCCTAGATAACGGGCGCTGTATTATCTCCAATCTTTTGGCCCCCGTTTAGTACTATTAATCTATTTTTCCAATCTTCGATCCATCCTCATATTCCACTGGTTTTGAAATCATTATAAAAAACAAACACTATAAATTAGGTAAATAGCCTTATCTTTAAATTCATTAAATTTTGTTGACCCAACCATGTTTGTAAACCATTCCATTATAGCGGATATTAAAGCTATTATATCCCAATCTAAGGATAATGCAATTCGTACCGTAGATCATCAGCGTACATTGATGTATTGGCATATCGGCAAACGGATTTTCGAAGAAGAACAGCAAGGAAAGGATCGTGCCGGTTACGGAACCTATCTAATTAAATATCTTTCAGAACAGTTACAACCGGAGTTTGGAAGCGGATTTTCTCCCCGGCAATTGGAACGCTATCGGCAATTTTATCGCACCTTTCCAATTGCGTCTACATTGTGGACGCAATTGAGTTGGAGCCATTATAAATTATTATTAAGCCTTGGCACTGAGGATCAAAGAAAATTCTATATAGCTGAAACTATTAATAATAATTGGACGGTTAGGCAGCTTGAAAGACAAATAAATAGCAATCTATTCGAACGCCTTTTACTAAGCAATGATAAGGAAAGCGTATTAGCAATAGCTCGAAAAGAGAAACTTCCCTCCGATGCCAAAGAAATCATCAAAGATCCCATGCTTTTAGAATTCCTTGGATTAAAAATGGAAGCTTCTTATTACGAAAAAGACTTAGAAGGTAAAATCATTACCCACCTCCAGGACTTTTTACTTGAATTGGGTAACGGCTTTTCATTTGTCGCGAGACAAAAAAGATTACATATCGAGGGCGATGAGTTTTTCGTAGACCTGGTATTTTATAACCGTTTACTTCAATGCTTTGTTATCATGGAAATTAAAACTCATAAACTTACGCACCAAGATATTGGGCAGTTACAAATGTACGTGAATTACTATGATCGCGTGGAAAAGCTAATGCATGAAAACCCGACTATCGGCATCCTGATGTGCGCCAATAAAAATGATTCCATGGTGAAATTCTCCCTCCCCGAAGGTCAAAAACAAATCATCGCCAGCCAATACAAACTATATTTACCCTCCGAACAACAATTATTGGAAGAAGTAAACAAGGAGCTTCACAATTTCCCCGGAAATGATCATTGAAGTATGTCACATCATGGCAAACAATTCAAAATATTTAACCAGGGAAGCATTGCTGCCTTTTACGCACCAAACATTATTCCCATCAACTTGCCGCCTATGGTTTCAAGTTCCGTAGCCGCATTATAAACCGGGCTGCCTTGCTTTATCTCCAGATCTTCAGCTTCAACACCGGTGGAAGTAACTGTTTTAAACTCGTAGACCAACACGGGGCCTTCCTCCTGGTTCGTATAAAGCTCGATCTTCATAATACCATTCGATTCCTCAACATAATAAGGGTGGATAAAATTTAGCGATCGCGGCATTTTTCCAGATGTCCATACCGCTATTTTAGCAATACGCATCGGGTTCGCATCTGCTTTTTTGAGCGTGTAATTTACTTTTTGACATTTGTACCCAGCAACGGTTGCCGTTTCGTCTGTTTGCTGCCTATTGTAAGACTCAACGTCAAATCTAGTCTGTAACTGGTTTTCCTTCCAAAATGATTCATCATACTTAAACGTCACGGAATTTGCCGGGTTATTTCTTGATTCAACAAATATCTTTCCCGTATTCGAGCTTGCATCCAACGTATTTTCCAAGTGATAAGTCAGCCCGTCGCATTTGGCCGTTACCCGCTTCCTGGCAACAAATATTTGATTTTTCATGAGCGGAGCTAACAAAACCTGCATCGATACAAATGGATTGCTTTGCGTCAGCTTTTTCATCTTCAATTGTTGTTCTGAAGGCAATTTTGCGACCAATGCTGCCATTTGTTGCTGGATATTACCTTTCGAGGGATCAACTTTTTTCAACAGGCTGCTTAGTTCATTACCGGGGAAGTCAATATCCAAGTCGATGATACCTTCTTTAAAGGTTTCTTTGGCAGCCGGTTCGGCTGGCTCGGTTACTTGCGCCGCGTCCGAAAAAGAGGATTTTGACTCTTTATTTTTTGCCTGCTTACAGGAAAATATTATTGCACATGATATGGTTACCAACAATAAGTGTTTCATAAATTTAATTTATACCGGTTAAATGATTAGGTTATCATCGATTCCTATGTACTGGAATTTTAATATAGCTGTTGTTATACCATTTTATTTGTAATGGTTCCCCTGCATCAGCTATAGTTTCTTCTGCCACCGGTTTCCCAGAACCATAATTAATAATCTCGAAAGGATGCTTGTTGATATTAAGCAAAATCACGAAGCGGCTGCCTTTACCGATTTTCTTACTTACAAACCTCGTATTATCAAACACGATGCTTTCCTTTTTACCCGGTTGCAACAAATGTCTACTGCCGCTATCTTTCGCGTAGCTGGCCCGGCCAATATACCTGGTGAGGAAGAAATACTTTCCATTAGGTAGCAGTTCATATAATGCGAGGGAAATATCCATATCCCTTTTATTGATTTCCGCTGCCAGTTCTCCTGCAAACGAGCCGTTCATTGTAAAGTCTTCTTCAAAAGCTGCCGTTGTGAAAGTCAATCCATGACTTATATCAAGGGAGTCAAAGATGATATTCGGCGTGAAATAATTATTCTGAGTCTCCCTGTCCCCGAAATCTACTACCTGCTTCTCAAAGGCAGCGAGCCTTGGCTTGACATTTACTAAGCCACCGCTATGCAAATAAAATGTCAAGGTATCATTGTTGATCGAGTTTAACGAAGCGGCGTGTTGCCATTCGTTTGTGCCCATCACCTGGTAATTCAACTTATCTTTCAGCAAGGCAGGTTTAGGCTTCCCTTTCAAAATATAGTCTAGCCATTGATAAGCCAAATCCATCATGCTAATATTGGCTACACTATCTATTTCATACCCCATTAAATTCAAAGACGGGCGCGCCTGCCCTCCCCAATGATCATAAGGCCCTATTACGAAATAATGATTGGCGTCTTTATTATACTTGTTATGCAATTTAAAATATTGAAGTGCGCCAATTTGGGAACCGTCATAATAGCCCGTGGTAGACAGAACTGGGATATTGATTTTTTCATATTCTTCCGGGCTGGGCACCATGGATTGCCAATAATTGTCATATGCCGGGTGTTGTAACCATTCCTGGAATATTTCGTTCTTGTAACCCGCCAAGCTGTCGAGCTTTTCAAAAGCGATACCTTGCTGATACCATTCAAAAGGTAAACTTCTCCTGATCGGCGCATTTTTATAGATATTATCATTGGGCCAATATAAACCCAGGTTCATTTGTACGTTATTTTCCATCGGCACATCGAAACCCGGCATCACCGCGACCTGCGGAACGATTGTTTTCAAGGCCGGGTGTATGTTTTTGGCTGTTGCCCATTGTGAAAACCCGGTATAACTACCCCCGTACATACCTATGCTTCCATTGCACCAAGATTGTTTGCTGATCCAATCGAGAATATCGTAGATGTCTTTCTGTTCGTGTTGATAAGGAGCGTAATGTTTCAAATCAGTCCTGATGCCACGGGCATAAGCAACAATACCGACATAACCCCTATCGGCAGACCTTTTAGCAAAAATGGCATCGTTAGGCCCTTGGTAATACGTCGTGTAAAACAGGATCGCCGGTAAAGGCCCGCTGTTCCCCTTCTTGCGCACAATAATCGCGGATATGTCTATACCGCTATTAGTAGGTATCAAGATACTATCTTGGATAACATAATTATCATTGCCCCTGGATGGTTGTTGGGCGAATGTTATTTTGCATGCCAATAATGCAATCAAGAAAAAACCTAAATACTTCATATAATAATTTTAGAAGTCATGTTCGTTTACTGCTTAATCAATTCTACCCGCCTATTCTTTGCCCGGCCTGCTTCCGAATTATTGTCAGCAAGTGGATTGCTTGCGCCGAATCCCTTTGAAGACAACCGCGACTGGTCAACACCCAATATAATTAATTCCCGGACAACAGCATCAGCACGGCTTTCGGAAAGTGCCTGGTTACGAGCTTCACTCCCGGAATTATCTGTATAACCATGCACGGCGAGCTTTAAATTTTTATCATTTAATAAGACCTTTGCTATTTCTGAAATTGCTTTTTTTCCACCTGTTTGCAAAGTAGCTTTATCAGTATCGAAATGAATATACAAAATTGATTTTCCATATTCATTCAGCTCCTTACTGATTTGGTCTGAATTTACGGTTACGATAGTTTGTTTAAACGCTTCCTTCCGGACTATCTGAATTGCACCACCAGCAGTATTAGCATCAAACTGAATGTATATATCGGCGCCATCCTGCCTACGGATGATGTATGCATAAATTGTATTGTTATAAATGTCTAACGAGCCTTCCTCCCCTAAATATTCGGCATTTTTCTTCATAAATTGAATTTGCCCCGGTTTAAATTTGCCCTCGAACAACTTTACTCCGCCAGCAGCTTTGATTGCACGGTCATAACTTTTTACAAAATATGGCCTGGACCATTCAGCGCTACCGTTATTAATCATGTTAGATTTAAATGATCGCCCACAAATTTTTTCTAACTTACCATCTTTATCTACCGGGAAATAAATCTCATCGTACTTTCTTTGCAGGGGTTTACTTTCGTATGCTATATTTTCCGGCAAACTAAAAAATGGGATATCGCCCAGTTCGGCTGTAGATACAGGTATAGAGTCTTTTTGCTCACCTGTATGATCATGGCTGGGCCTTAGATTCGTAAATAGGCACTTTACACCAATATGATTCTTAGCATGTGTTGGGATCGCGCAAGCAAAAAGAATTGACGTAATGATCCACATCCAGATATTTATGTAAACAAGTTTCCTCATTATTGATAATAATTAAATTAACTAGGACTTAAAATTCATAATTCACCACCGATGACTCCCCATCAAAAGTATGGGTAAGTGCTGCCTGCGCCTTTCCGCCGATAACCGGTTCAATTTTCAGAGTATAAGTGCCGGAACTGCTAAAACCAGCAATGATCATATAAACCTTGGATAACGGCACTGCACTTTCAAGTATGATAGTGCCTGCGGCAATATCGTCTTCATCTAGCATGATGATTTTTTGGTTACTCAACAGGCTGCCATTCTTCTTAAATATAGATGACGTATTCTCGTAAGTATCACCATTAATATTGATAGATATATAATCCCCGGACAGAAATCCCGCTGTGCTAATGGTAAATTTCATGCTTTTTCCCTTGTCCGGGCTATCTTTATCATCCTTCGAACAACTTATCAATAATACCAATGTCAAAAAAACCGTAGATAGAAATAGTATACGTTTCATAAAATATGATTTAAATTTCCAGGCCAAAATTAATGTTAAAAGTTAAATAATTAAAATAAAACAATAATTATTCGCAAAAACGGGAAGCCAAATTAGATTAATTGATCCTGAGATTAAAGCTTAGCGCTAAATAGTAAGGAATGCGCGGGGTTGTTTTAAAATCTTGCGTGGTAATCTTCCCGAGATCGAGGGTTATATCCGACTTGTTAAATGAATAACCTGCTTGCAAACCGTAAAGGAAATTCCCTCCCGTTGCGGGGTTGTACCATCCATCCCTGACCCCTTCATAAATATCCTGCTTATATAAATCACTATGTTTAAAGTGCGTAATTACGGCTTTGTCAAAGCCGAGCTCTCCGGCAACGAACCATCCATTTTTGTAATAACCAAAACGCCCCTTCATTTCTGCTCCAAAATTCAACAACCTCGTTAAAGGGTTCTCAAATCGCCTGTAGATGCCATTTAAGCTAATACCACCTTTAAAATTCGAATGGTTTAGTAACACGATCTGCCCACCTAACTTCAGTTTGAAATCGTCCAATAGCTTTTCCCCTGAAGGCATTGAAAAATTTGCATTTATAACCAAGGGCATTTTTACCGCAGCGGGATGGTAAGCATAACCAATATTGTAAGACAAACTGTAATCCCAGCCCAAACCCAAAGTTATCATGTGAGCTGTATTCTCCATGTTCTTCCAATTCACCGTTTGCGCCTTGGCTTGCGGGAAAAAACCTGCGAGGCATAAACCGGAGATTAATATTTGTAAATATTTCATGGGGATCAGTTTAAAGAGTTTAAATAATTGAGTACAACGGGATACACAGATTCCCATTTGAAGTAAATCATTTCATGACCGGTATTATCTATTTGGGCAATTTCATGGTTTGGAAAAAACGCGGCTTCTTTTTCTGAAAATTTCAGCCCGTGGGATTTATTGTTTTCCCCGTATAGAAAAAGTACTTTGGGTTGGTAGTTATGGAGATTTTGCGTGAAGTCAAATCCATCATTTTCAGCGATATCACTCAATGCGTATAAAACCACGGCACCATTCCTCCAAAATGGCGAAGGGCCCTCTATTCCTTCATCATTGCCTTCCGCATAAGTATAACTGGAAGCGATACCCAGTTTATAATCGAGTATTGCATGCTCATTGTCTTTCCCGGTCAGAAATTGATCATAATACAAAACGTCGTTAGTGGCTTCTGTAAAAAGCTTCGCCCTCCTGCTACTTTCAGTATATTGATCCCATAGATCCTTGTTGAGTCCCCCGGCTTCGGCCAGGATAGCGCCGTTTATTTCATCCGGATGGGTATTGATAAACCCGGCAGCCAGCATAGCGCCCCAAGAGTGGCCGAATAGAAACACTTTTTGGCCGGGTGAACTCTTATAATGCTCAATAACTGCTTCCAGGTCGTCAAATATGAGTTGTATAGAATAAGTATTCTTATCATGTCTCCTCGACAGGCCGGAGCCTCTTTGATCATAAAAAACAACGAAGTAACCATCATCCGCCAATTGCTTAACATTGAGCGCGTTTCTATAATCCGCGCCGGGACCGCCGTGAAGAAAAACGACCATCGAATTATTAGGGTCGCCGTAAGTTTCGGCATGTAAGAGGGTTCCGTTCACGGCGATAGATGGTAAATTCACATCTTGATCAACCGTCTTTGGCACCAGGTTACCCGGTTGATCTACCTCGAGATCCTGTTTACAAGAAGTAAACAATAAGCAGGTTAAGGTTAAAGCCGATACAATTTTTTGATACATACCTTTTCGATTTTCAGTTTATGCAAAAGTCTATAAACCCCGGTCGAAAATCGCCCTGATATGAAAGGTGGCACGTATTATTTAATTACAATTAAATACTGATAATCAATATTTTAAAACAATGGAACCATAAAAATGAACAATGGAACTTATTCTTTGAGGTTTATCTGGGCAGCTTTTAAATATGCGGATGGAGATTGGCCGGTGATGCTTTTAAAGTTTCTATTGAAGGAAGTTTTCGAATTAAAACCACAGTCATATGCAAGGGACAACAAGGTGAATTGTTGGTTTTCAACCTTCGCAACCCGCGCTTTAAATTCCTCTACCCTTAATGTATTAATATAATCGAAAAAGTTTTTCTGCACGCGCCTGTTAATAACTTGGGAGAGGGTATTGGGATGTACTGCTAGCCTTTGCGACAACATCGATAATGTTAACCCCGGGGTGAGGAACAGTTTTTCTTCAACCATCAGGTGCAATAATTCCAGGTATATACTTTCTATTTGCTGATCGGGCAGTAAAGATTTCTCGTATTTCGAATCTTGAAATAGCGTTTCGGCTGCGTTAATCTCCCCATCCTCAGCCGGAACGGAAGGGACCGTTTTCGGCAAGGGATTTGTAAAAATGCCCACCTGCTTTATTCCGAAATACCCGATGAACAGTACATATAATACGACGGAAATAAAGATATATTTATCCGTCGCAAAAATGGCAATTACCCAGATACAAGATAACCCGGCGGTCAAATTGAACAGCCATTGTAAATTAATTTTTTCCGTATAGGAGAACCTATCCTTGATGCTTCTTTTATGTAAGAATAAAACCCGGAGTGTCAATAAGCAATAAACAATTCCGGATATCAAGGATGCTATAAATATTGTAACTGTTTCAGTTTGAAAGGATGTACCCCCGTTTTGGTACACGAGAATTTTATCCTGGTAGCCCAATGCTAAAAATGGGGAAATCAATAATACTGCTAATACGAAGGGAATAAAATGTAATAATTTATATACTGTTTTTGTACTCGCGGTAAAAGCGGTAGCATACAAAAACAAGAACGGCCCATGAACCAGGGGTAAGGGTATTTCCCAACCCAACAGGTAAGGAAATCCACGGTATTCACCAGAAGAATTGATGGCAAATATCGTGAGATGAAGTGTTGTTATACAAAGCCAAATAAAAAGTGTTTTATCAGCGATGGTTTTATCCCTTTTAGTCAAAAGTAAAATGGCAAGGAAAGCGCTTATAATAATTCCGATTGTATATATCATATTATATTTCCCAAGCGTTCAAAAATATTCATTTTTTATATTCCAATATATCTCCCGGCTGGCAATCCAATACTTTACAAATGGCTTCGAGCGTTTCAAAACGGATACCCTTGGCTTTCCCGGTTTTCAAGATAGATAAGTTGACAGTGGTAATCCCGATTTTCTCAGCGAGCTCCTTGCTTTGCATTTTTCGCTTCGCAAGCATTACATCCAAATTGATTACTATTGCCATATTTTGTTATATAAATATTGTCCTTGGTAAACCTTGCGCTGTAAAGCCTAGCCAAGTTTAAATCCGGTGAAAGCATTAAGGTCGTTTTACCTACCAAATTGTCACAAATATAATTTAAAGCAAGACAATAATTACCCCCGCTCCCTATTCGGGGGGGAAACATCCCAAATATTTAAAACATTATTGTCCGACTAAATTTTAACCCGGGAGCAATTTGATCCCTCAATAGTTCGATTCAATGTTCATCTGCTCGTTTCTTGTACTTTTTTGCTTGCCCCAAAAATTACCAAAAAAGTGCACAAATTGACCATTACGGCCACCAATTTGATCGCTCGACCTGGCCTTTCTACTACTGTATGGCCAAGCTACCCTTCGCTATCAACGGTGCGAAGTTCCACGGTTCTCTTGGCGGGGGGTGAATGTATCATCCTTCGCTTATATCCTTGAACAGGTAAGGAATTCAAGTACCTTTAAAGCATTTTTAGTCGGACAAAAATGTATTTAAAATATATCCCATACATCAATGACTCATCATAAATTTAGCTTCCGTTACTTGATCCACCCGCACCTTATCCCGAATATTGTTTCTACCTTGCCATAAAAAAACACGATGAACGAAGAAAGAAGAGTACAACTGTTGGAAAGTTTCGGGCGATCTAAGATGATGGAGCTTTTCGGGGCAAAAGTTGGCAGCATAGATCAAGGATACATCGAGATATCAGTAGATAAACAAGAATTTATGGCACGACCTGCCGGTATGTTCAACGGAAGTACCATTGCGGCATTAGTAGATGTGGCTTCCGGTTATGCTGCCGCATCGGCAAAACCGGTAGACAGCTATTTTACAACGGTCGAACTGAAAGTGAATTACCTTAACCCGGCCATGGGAGAACAATTGCTGGCAAAAGGGCAGGTCATAAAAAATGGGAAAGTCATCACGGTTGTCCGTGTTGACGTTTACAGCATAAAAGACAACAAAGAAAGTTTAGCCGCCACATCCTTAGTGACGATGATGATGCTATCAACCAAACATTCCCGGAAAAAATAATTATTCTATTTATGGAGATATTCAATATCGAATTATTTCCGGATTATTATGAAAAAATACGGCAACGCAGCTTATGACCGATCGAGTGCATCCCGGCAGATAAGATGGATTAGGCATACCTACCCGGCAAGGTTACAATTGGCCGACTGAAAATTTCACTTTTCTACGAAAGCTCATTTTCCATTCTTCCCAATTTTTGGCTACAAGAACCTAAGATTCGGCTACGCCGTAAAGTAAAGTTTAACTCAATTTTGCTAATATAAAATTTAGCAAAATGAAAATAGTTATAACCGGCTCTTTAGGAAATATTAGTAAGAGCCTTGCCGAAAAATTACTACGGGAAAAACATGACATCACGGTAATAAGTAGTAACCCACGAAAACAGGAAGATATTAAGATATTGGGAGCTATCCCTGCCATTGGATCTGTTGAAGATGACAAATTCCTAACTAAAATCTTTACCGGTGCGGATGCAGTTTACTGTATGATTCCACCAAATTTTAAGGAAATAGATCAGATTTCCTATTATAAGAGGATTGGCGAATCATATGCGGGAGCTATCGCTGCGGCAGGGATCAAACGTCTTATTCATTTAAGCAGTTACGGCGCGCACCTAAGCAAAGGTACCGGCTTTATAACCGGGTCCTACGAAGTAGAACAATTATTCAACCAGTTACAAAACCTCCAGGTCACCCATATCCGTCCAGGCTTCTTTTATTATAATCTTTATAGATATATTGATATGATTAAAGAAATAGGATGTATAGGAACGAACTTCGGGCAAGAGGATCGCCTCATTTTAGTTTCCCCTTATGATATCGCTATGGTTATTTCCGAAGAACTGGTAAAAACAGGGAGTATAGAGCGGGTACGTTACGTTGCAAGCGATGAGCGCACCTGTAACGAAATAGCATCCGTGCTTGGTGAAGCCATAGGTATGGCCGGCCTTACTTGGGAATATATCGACGATCAAACCGTTATGAAAAAATTAATCAACAGCGGGATGCCGGCAAGTGCAGCCGAAGCCTTGGTGGAACTAGGCGCTGCCACCCATAAAGGTTTGCTAAGGGAGGATATAGACATACATCCCCCTCGATTTGGGCGCGTAAAACTTGAAGAATTTGCCAAGGAATTTGCACGCGTGTATCATAGTCGTACATAACGTGCACACTAATATTGAAAAGGTTAACTTTATACTATAAGAAAATTGGTTGCCATGCCCAAGAATGAAATAAAAAGAATACATACCATCAGTGATTTCCACAGGCATAAAGGCATCGCGCAACCTGAACATCCGCTTATTAGCATCAATAATTTCGATGATATCCCGCTCCCAAAAGCCGGGGAGACGGAGCAATTGGTATTAGACTTCTATTCCATTGCCTTGAAAAGAAATCCAGGTGCCAGGATAAAGTACGGTCAGCAAGAATATGATTTCAATGATGGGTTGATGTTCTTTATAGCACCCGGGCAAGTATTTAGTATAGAGCATGATGGTTCACCTGCTTCAAAAGTGTCGGGATGGCTCTTGCTTGTGCATCCCGATTTTCTTTGGAACAGTCCGTTAGCAAAAGGAATCCGGCAATATGAATATTTTGGTTATTCAGCCAATGAGGCTTTATTTTTATCAGGGCGCGAGGAGCAAACGATCGTGCAGATTATCCATAATACCAGGCGTGAATACTTGACTAATATTGATGCCTTTAGCCAGCAGATCATCCTATCCCAATTAGAATTATTACTAAATTATGCCGATCGCTTTTATCACCGGCAATTCATTACGAGGAAAATTACCAACCATAAAATTTTAGAACAGTTCGAAGAATTATTAAATATGTACTTGGATGATGGTTCCACCTTGAGCCGGGGACTTCCCAGCGTTCAATATTTCGCAGAGGCATTACACATTTCTACGAATTACTTAAGCAGTTTGCTCAAGGTACTTACGGGCCAAAGTACACAACAACATATCCATGAAAAGTTGATACAAAAGGCTAAGGAAAAACTAACCACTACCCAATTAACCATTAGCGAAATTGCGTATGAATTAGGGTTTGAGCATCCCCAATCATTCAGCAAATTGTTTAAATCGAAAACCAACAGCTCCCCACTGGAATTTAGACAATCTTTTCATTAATTTATATTCCGCTCGTAATCAATCACCTGTATTTATTAATAGTAATTTAATGGTTCATTTTAGACCAAAATTTAATTTTGGTCTAAAAATTCTTAATTTTGCAGGAACACATCAACACAAATGACAACCGACCGTAAGAAAATACAGATTCTTCTAGCTGCACAGCAGCTATTCCAAGAACGGGGCTTAGACGAAGTTACCATGGAAGATGTAGCCAAGGCTGCCGGGAAGGGTAAAAGTACCTTGTACTATTATTTCAGGAGCAAGGAAGAGATTTTCAACGCGGTTTTTGAAATGGAGATGAGTGAAATTATCTTGGAAACCATTCGCCAGGTTAACCAACAGAAAGGCTTTTTGCAAAAAATCCAAACATTTGCCCTGGTGAAATTCGAGATGATTAAGAAACGGAGATCACTATATACTGCCATGGAATCGGGGATGGACGCTGCAACGCTGTCCCGTTATACGCAGATGAAAAAGGATGTACATAAAAAGTATCTCCAGAAAGAAAAGGTTGTCATGCAACAATTGCTCGTGGAAGCCATCCAAAACAGGGAAATCCGTGACCTGGATGATGCGGGGTTAGAGGAATCGATTTACATATTCTTAGCCGCCCTTCGCGGGATGAACCGTGAAGTATTTTTACACGGTGAGAACAGCGACGCATACAGGATGATCCCGGCCTTTTGTTCACTGTATTACAGGGGACTGTCTTAATACGAACAAGTTTCAAGGATTTATATGGATTTAGGTGTTGCACGGATTTTTGCTTTGTTTTTGTTTGTTTTTTCGACTGAATGTGATTTTGGGTCTGAAATTTGAAATTAAGGTTGCTTATGGATTTTTCGAATATAGCCAGGGTTTTCTCATCATATAATTACCGGTTGTTTTTTGCAGGGCAATTAACTTCGCGCATCGGTACTTGGATGCAGCGTACTGCCATTATTTGGGTTATTTATACGATGACGGACTCGGTGCTCACCGTTGGGCTGGCTATCTTCGCGGAACAATTCCCTTCTTTTCTTTTATCACCCGTTGGCGGCATTGCCGCGGATCGTTATGACCGGTACAAATTCTTGATGTTAACCCAAGTTGTTTCGGCATTGCAGGCGGTCGCATTAACCCTATTCTACCATTTTGGATTTCATTCTATTGGCTTGCTATTAATTTTGAGTACTGTTTTAGGCATCGCTAATGCTTTTGATGTACCTGCAAGGCAAGCCATGATCAATGATATTGTAAAAAGCACGGAGGATTTACCGGGCGCTATCGCATTAAATTCTTCATTAAATAATTTCACGAGGTTGGCCGGACCGGCTTTAGCGGGTATTGTATTGGCTAAATTCGGCGCGACGATTTGTTTTGCATCTAATGCTATCAGCTTTATAGCGGTATTACTTTGCCTTTACCTGATGAAGCTACCCAAGCACGTTCCCTTGAAGAAAAATAAAAATCCGTGGTTGGAATTTAAGGAAGGTTTGGAGTATACTAAAAAGGAGCCGGAGGTTGGTCACACCCTGTTATTGTCGGCATTAATCTGTTTATTGGTGGCTACTTATAACACCTTACAACCCTATTTTGCCAGGGATATATTTAATGGTGATGCACAAACCTACGGTTATATTAATGCCGCAACAGGCTTAGGGGCGTTAGTGAGTACCCTCTTTATCGCTTCCCAGAAAGATAGTAGCAGGCTAAAGAAATTATTATTTAGCAATTTGATTCTTTTAGGTGTCGGTTTGATCATCATGTCATATGTAAAGGTGCTTCCATTGTACCTGGTTATGTGTTTTATCTGCGGCTTCGGCACCATGTCTACCATGCCGATTTGTAACACCATCATCCAAACAGTTTCCCCGGCACATATGCGTGGACGTGTAGTAGGTTTCTTTGCCATGGCTACACTGGGAACTTTACCGGTGGGAAGCATCTTTATCGGTTGGTTAGCAAAAATTATCGGCCCACAATATTGTCAACTTGGTCAAGGGATAATCAGTATAGGGATCGCATTGTTTTTTTATAATTTCTTAAGGAAAGGTATTAATAAGCGGGAAGATCCAGTTATAGAAGAAACGAGCATCGTTACCTAATAGCGATGCTCGTTTGGGCTATGTTCGATTGAAACAAGTACGACCTTCATTTCCTATTTACATCCATTTATCTTCAATCATAATTTTAAACAAATGGAAACAAGTCATGCTAATAGCGCACTCTTAGTACTCGATATGCAGGAAGTGCTGCTAGGTAGTCTTCCGGGAGCAGATCTATTAATTAATGCAACTGCAACAACCATAAAAAAAGCCCGGGAATTGAATATCCCGGTTATATATGCCGTTGTAGGATTCCGGGAAGGATTTCCCGAGATAAGTCCGAACAGCAAGGCATTTAGCGGGATCAGGGAACGCTTTGCTAACATTACCATGCAGCAATGGACTAAGATCGCCGAACCCTTAAAACCCGCTGCGAACGAGATCGTAGTTTACAAAAAGAGGTACAGTGCATTTGCCGGGAATGACCTAGAAATGATTTTTAGGTCCCAAGGTATACAGCATTTAATCTTGACGGGCGTTGTTACCAGCGGGGTTATTTTATCGACCTTCACGGAAGCGGCAGATAAAGATTACCGGCTGACAGTACTGGAAGATTGCTGTAAAGACCGGGACGAAGAAGTACACAAAGTATTAACAAGGAAGGTATTTCCGCGAGCAGGAACAGTATTATCCAGTTTAGATTGGATCGCTTCTTTTTAGGGGATAAAAACCGGTGAGCATTGCTACCCACCGATTGGCATTAAAAAACAAACATCCGCCCGTAGTAGTATGTACTCATCTTTACATATTTACGGGAAAGGGATCATGAAAACGGATATTCTTCTCAAATAAATACAATTCATCATCTTGCAGTAAACAGGCTTTTAGATCTGCGACCATTTGATTTTTATCCATGTCCTGGCCGATGAAAACCAGTTCATTCATACGATCGCCCCATTGTTTATCCCATCGACTTTCAATGATTTCCCGGTTATACATATATGAAGGGTACCTTGTTCTTTCAGCGAAAGACATGCTGCACCACCATACTCCCGCCCTTTCGAGCCTGGAAGAACCGCCAGCCTGCGAAAAATTCAACGCGTCATTTCTCCTGGAAGCCAGCCAGAACAGACCTTTGGCACGGATCACATTAACCGGGTAAGCCTCGTTTAAATATTTCCAAAGGCGTTCGGGATGAAAAGGCTTTTGATGCCTGAATACGAATGAACTGATGCCGTATTCTTCCGTTTCCGGCGTATGAGTCCCTGCCTCCAATTCCCTTTGCCAGCCTGCGGAAGATTGCGCTTCTTCAAAATCGAATAAGCCTGTATTTAAGATTTCCCTAGGGGCAACCTTCCCGAAGGTAGCAGTGATGATCTTTGCCCCGGGATTTAACTTTTTTATAGCAGCCTTAAGTAAGCCCAAGGCATTCGTGTCGATAAGATCTGCTTTATTTAAGATAATGACATTCGCAAATTCAACCTGGTCCGTCAGCAAGTTAACAATCGTACGATCATCACCGTCCATATCAGTCAGCTCGCGATCTTGCAATAATTCATTTGTACCGAAATCCTTGAAAAAATTTAGGCAATCAACCACGGTGACCATAGTATCTATATAACTGAACCGGGAGAGGTCAATACCGTTTTCATCATCGATGTAAGAAAAAGTTTGCGCTACTGGAACGGGTTCGCTGATACCGGTACTTTCGATCAGCAGGTAATCGAATTTATTTTCCTTAGCTAAACGTTCCACTTCGATCATCAAGTCTTCACGGAGTGTACAGCAGATACAACCATTGCTCATTTCTACTAACTTTTCATCGGTTCGCGATAACGTGTGCTGTTCCTCGACTAAGCGGGCATCCACGTTCACTTCACTCATATCATTAACGATCACGGCAACCTTCAGTCCTTCCTTATTATGCAAGATATGATTCAGAAGCGTCGTTTTTCCGGCACCTAAAAATCCGCTTAAAACGGTCACGGGTAATCTTTTATTCATGATTATATTTTTTGCAACAATGATGCAAATATATACAATAGATTTTAATTTGAAACACTGTTGCATTATTTTTATCACGGATATTTTTAAGTATTGAGGGATTTCGCGGATTGGTTAGTTGTTTAGACCTGTTTGGGCGGATATTTTTTATTAAATTTGAATAGAATACATTACAAAACCTCACTATGCCTGGAACCTGGTTACCCATAACATTGATCGCAGCCAATATTGTTTTTTCTTGTGCAGGATTTTTTAATAGCGATATTTTAGACAAGTATGCATTCGAGATAGATCCTATCAGGATTCATAAAGATTACAAGCGATTAATAACTTCCGGTTTTCTTCATGCTGATTGGATGCATTTGTTTTTCAACATGCTGGCGTTATATTTCTTTAGCGGCATTGCCGGCATTATGGGTAACGGGTTGTTTTTCGGGGTTTATATGGCAAGTTTACTAGGCGGTAATTTATTGCTGCTATATATTTATAGAAATAGGGGTAGCTATTCCGCCGTGGGCGCTTCGGGGGCCGTTAGCGGCATTATTTTTTCCAGTATTGCACTATTTCCGGGGATGAAGATTAATTTATTTTTTATACCGATAGGCATTCCCAGTTGGCTATTCGGGATTATTTATATGGCCTATTCCGTTTACCAGGCGAGGTTTAGATCCGGGGATATTGCGCACGAAGCACATATCGGGGGAGCCATTACCGGGATGGTGATTACTATAATGGCATTTCCGGGTGCATTGACTTATAATTTCTGGCCGATCCTGGGAATCTTTATACCGGTCATGATATTTCTTTTTATTGCCGTGTTCAAACCACATCTATTTTTAATTGATAACAGGAATTTTAACAAGGAGAAGATCTATTATAATATTGAACATGTTTATAATGCTAACAAGGCATCTATGCAACATGAAATTGATGCCATTTTAGAAAAAATTCATCATAAGGGAATAGAATCATTAAGCAAAAATGAAAGGGAAATATTAGATCAATATTCCCAGGAACCATAAGCTGAGCAGTATGCGGGGATTTTTTAGATTTATTTACAAGTGTATCCTATTTTTTGTCGTTATAGTAGTTATATATTTTGTAGTTGCTATTATCTTCTCTATTATCCCGGTGGCCAAGGAGCCTAATGCAGAAAAGGCAGTGGGTATTTACATTTTAAGTAATGGCGTACATACGGACATCGTGGTACCGGTAAAGTATAAGAATACAGATTGGCAGTCGTTCATACCGGTTAAAAATACCTTGTCAAAAGATGCCAATGTACATTACATCGCATTCGGTTGGGGAGATAAAGGTTTTTACCTAGAAACACCGACATGGGCAGACTTAAAATTTACAACCGCGGTTGCCGCCATGAGTGGATTTAACAATACGGCAATGCATACTACCTATTACAAATCATTGCATGAAAATGATCGATGTAAGAAAATGTATCTCAACGAACGTCAATACCAACGCTTATGTGCCTTTATTAAAAAATCCTTCCAACTAGACGCTTTAGGCGAAAGCATCTATATTCCGACTAATATGATGTATGGTCGCTACGATGCATTTTACGAAGCCGCAGGTCATTACAGCATCCTTTATACCTGCAATACCTGGACGAATGATGCGTTGAAAAGTTGCGGGCAAAGAGCATGTAGATGGACACCTTTTGAGCAGGGGATATTTTTTCAGTACCGCTGAGTTGGGAAGGTTTGTTGTGAGGGTAAAAATACGAAATGGATCTAATCAAGGAGACTATTGGGGACTACAAAACAAAAAATGTATAAAAATTAAAGGGAGTGTAAAATAAACTGTGTCAACATTTAATTTATAATCGCAATTTCAGTCGATCCCCAAATATAATTGACAGCTGAGACACAGTCAGACTCCAGTTTTGAAGGGGCTGTGTCCATTTCTTCTGGATGTTCTGGGCAGCCAGGTAAATTAATTTCAGCAAGGCCATATCGGAGGTAAAGGCTCCTTTGGTTTTGGTCACTTTACGCACCTGGCGATGGAACCCCTCGATAGTATTAGTGGTGTAGATCAACCTGCGGATGGCCTCAGAATATTGGAAATACGTAGTGAGCTTATCCCAGTTCCGGCGCCAGGAGTCTATAACAACTGGATATTTCTTTCCCCATTTTTCGTCCAGTTGATCCAGCTGCGACTCTGCTTCTTCCTTGCTCACCGCCTGATAAACCGGTTTTAAATCGGCCATAAATGGCTTCTGGTCCTTACTGGCTATGTACCTGATAGAATTGCGGATTTGATGTACGACACAGGTTTGTACCGCTGTAGAGGGGAATATCGTGGCAATAGCCTCGGAAAATCCCTTCAAATTATCGATACAGGCAATAAGTATATCAGATACCCCCCGTTGCTGAAGATTGGCCAGGACACTCAGCCAGAAGTTAGCTCCCTCGCTCTCCGAGACATACATGCCTAATAGCTCTTTGCGTCCATCGGTATTTATACCAAGGATATTATAAACACAACGGTTAACTACTTTGCCTTCTTCTTTGACTTTATAAAACATGGCGTCCAGCCAGACAATGCAATACAGTGGCTCCAAAGGACGGGCCTGCCATTCTTTGACCAGAGGGATAACTTTATCGGTTATGGAAGATAATGTCGCAGCTGAAATCTCTGTATCGTACATATCTTTGATATGAGCTGAGATGTCCCGTAAGCTCATGCCATGCCCATACATACCGATGATTTTACTCTCCAGGCTCTCTGCCAGAATGGTCTCCCGCTTTTTGATGATCTGTGGTTCAAAGCTGCTTGCCCGGTCACGGGGTGTCTCCAGATCGATAGTACCATCTGCTGTTTTAAGCCGTTTTCGGTTTTTGCCATTCTTCCGGTTCCCATTTGCCCGTTGCTCATCATCTAAATGAACCTCCATCTCGCCCTCCAGTGCAGCTTCGAGAATATCTTTCAGAAGAGGTGCGAAAGCCCCATCTTTGCCAAACAGGGACTTACCAGAGCGGAGTTGCTCTAAGGTCTTCCGTTTGAGTTCTTCGTAGTCAAATTTTCCTTTTTGTTCCATAAAAAAAACTGTGTTAAAGATCTTGTTTTTTTAGTCTTTGACACAGTTTATTTTACAGTCTCAAATTAAAAAGCTGTTGAATTTTCTATACTTAGAGCTTTTAAGATTTCTGCTATTCGCTTCAAATCGTACGGTATTGCCTCATCACTCGAACTCAGTAAACGATAAACTTCATTCAAATCATCTGAAAGCTGCCCCAATGATATTTCATTTGGATCATCATAAGGATTATATATTTGGTCACTTGATATATCCCAATAATAATCATTCCTCAACTCTACTTCATTCCCCTTACTATTTTTCAAGTTTGAAAGTAGAATTGCGATTACTTTACTCAATTTATCAATATTTACTCTCATTTTTATTGGCCACTTAGAATTTTCTGAATATTATTTTGAAATGTTTGTATTTCCTTCTCCAAATGATTAATTCTAGATTGAATAATCTTTTGTCTTACAGCATCATTCGGAGCATTTTTCAAATGACCCATATTATCAAACTTCCAAGGGTCGGCCTTATAGGCTTTCAACTTATCTGTATGGGTAGCAATTTGCTTTTCAAGTGAACTGATTGCTTTTAATTGTGACTTTGTGAGATTAGTTCCCGTCTTAGCGGCTCTCTAATCTTCCGTTCACTTTTAATTTTTGAGCCTCCTCTAAAATCTCCTTTGCCAAGATTTCATCGTCAATTTCGACTTCAATAATTTCGTTGTTGTCAACTAATCTATCTTTTAGATTTTTCGCTTCTTGTAAAGCCACCCCTGCTTTCTCATTTAATAGCTTCGTGAATGGTATTTTCCTCATACCAACATCCCAACTTTCAAATATTATTTTTACCATTTTTCAGTCAATTTTAAATATTAATTGAGAAGGGATTTTTCCAGGATTTGCACCTGTAGTTCTTTTTGCTCCCTGAATAATCACCTGATTTACGCCTTGCTGCCTTCCGAAATCAATAATAACATCTTTAACGCCTCTTATTCCTAATTTATTTGTCAAAGCACCGTCAATGTCAAAGTTTTTAATTGTTAGAGTCCCATTAGATTTTGAAAAATTCCCTCCGAATTCAATTATATCATCTCCAATTTTTGTTGAGTAGAATAACAAATCTCCGTCCTTCGCAGTCTGTGTAAAGACACGTCCTCCCCCCTTAGTAGCTGCTGTTTCTGATTCTACGTTTTGAAGCGTCTTTGAAACACTCGAACCCTTAATCCTCAGCATTCCAAATGCCATATGTAATAATCCAACCGTAGCCAAATCAACCAATGCACCTTTCATTTTCTCAGATTGAATAACCTTCCCTGCTTCCGTAGTTGCGGGATTGTGATCCAAAGCTCCATATATTGAAGTTGCAAATGCAAATTTACTTACAGCATTGGTGACGGTCCCTCCGGTTAAATAGAAATCCAATGCAACTACAGCAGCGACGCCATAAAAGATTCCTTGACTGGTAGCTAGCTTGAGCGCCCCTTTTGCTCCTTCGGTTGAAAAAACATAAGCATTTTTAGGTATTGGGTGCCTAAGTGCATCGGAAGGCATGCTTAAATGCCCATCGGAGGTTAAATAAGCACTTTCGCCACCATCTAAGTCAATACACTCGATAGGTCGATTACTTGCAAATTGGTAAGATGTTAATTCAGGATAATCTTTCGTCAACGGGTCCACAGACAGAAAGCGCCCAATCCTCGGATCATAAATCCGCATCCCATAATCCTGCTGGTTCCCCTCCCCCTTCACCTCATCGTCATTCTCCTTCCCATTAAACCCATAACGATAAGTCGCAACACCAGACTAGCAAATCTGACACATGATATTATAATGAATATTCGTGTCTATATTCTTTGTGGCAATGTACTCGAATCTTCATCTAAGACTACACCATTTTTATCAAAAAGGGTAATCAATCTTGAAACTTCCAATTCAAACATAACCTCGAAGTTATCCCACTCATAAATAGTATGCCCCTCGTCATCTCCATCAAGTAAAACAACTCTATTTGTTCGCTCATCTATATACAAGCTTGATCCATCCCAATCATACCCACCAATACAAAATAAAGAAGACCGAATGTGCAAAGATCTTTCCATTACATTCTTAATCAAGATATCAAATGGTTGCCTAGAATCTTCTATAGTTCCTTGATAATTACTTCTAAATCCATCTAAACAGAAAGTCGTTGTAAAAAGCTTTATTCCATTGGAAATTTTTAAGAACTCAAGATAATCGTTTGGAATATCCCTTCCTAGCTGAGTTTTCAGGAGTTCTATTTGTTTTTCCTTCAATCCAGGATAAATAGAATGGAGCCAAGCCTTAGGCGCAATATGCGGAGCTTTCCCGATCAGCAATGTTCCATTTTCCATACGTTCTATTCCTAGATGTTCAAATGAATAGAGCGCATCTAATGCATCTAAAACCTTCTTCATTTTAATTAATCACTTTTTATATTCTGTCGATAATTATCAATCATTTTCTTTCTATCAATTAGTTCCCCTGAAGTTGAATTGCGATAGTTTCCTGAGTGCTCCAGCAAATGTTCGTCTCCTTTCTTTACAAACTTAATATTGTTAGCATCTCCCGCCAAATCAGGATAATCTTTCACATTATTGATGTGATATCCAACATACCCTTTAGCTTTTCCAGCTTTCTTTAATTCACTTAGTTCTTTTTTGGTCCATCTTCTAGACCCCTCCCCTGTTGCTTCAACCAACTCCTTCTCCAATTGCCATGCATCTTTAACGGCTTTCCTTCTCGCATAGGCTATACTATAAATTCTCTTTGTAAGTCCTCTTTTCTGTAAAAAATTAGTCAGTGACTTTCCACCACCCTTCAAGAGATCATAAACAACCTGTGCATTTCCTGCCGTCGCAATCACTGCATTTACGGCCCCAGCAAAATCCTCTTCAATTTCCCTAGCTGTCTCAAATGACTCCTAGGCAGGATCATCCAAAGATGGTAAATTATTAATATACTTATCAGGAATCCTTACGGCTTCACCATCATAGTTGACAAAGGTTCCTGACAAACCAACAAGGCTCCTTGGTATACTAACACTTATAGGAATATTCTCATCACCACCTGGTCCACTCTTTATGAAATTAAACTGAACTTTAATATCATTAACTATTTCATCAAGTTTCCCAATTTTAAGTTTAGGTTTTCCATTTACAGTAGCCCACACAAGTCCATAATACTTAAACTCGCCACCATCCATGTCGACCCCGGCAACAGGGCTGTTACTAGCAAATTGATAAGGCGTCAACATTGGATATCCCTTTGTCAACGGATCAACCGACAAGAAGCGTCCCAAACGTGGATCGTAGATTCTCATCCCATAGTCCTGCTGGTTTCCCTCACCCTTCACCTCGTTGTCGTTTTCCTTACCATTGAACCCATAGCAATAGACTCCCTTTGTATTATCATGGGCATATATATCTTAATCCACCTTTACTTCTTTATATTCCCTCTATAAATATTGCCATCAACATCAATCATAAACAAAGCCCCGAAAGAAGAGCTAATCAAGTTAAGAGAATCTTCATGCTCGTATGGAGCCCAATGTTGTCCTTTATCAAAACTTATCCAAATCTCATTCGCTCGATTCTTCACATTTCTATTACTAACTGCCATTAAGTCAGATTCAACATCAATATATAAATTTGTGATATTTAGATCATCTGGTAACGTAATCTTGTTTTGCAAGTGAAAATCATTCTCTAATGAATAAATCATTATAACTCCTCCTTCCAAAAAGGCATGCAATTTAGTATCCTTGCTTGTTGGCTTCAGGTAAATCGGATTGTCGCCCAAGTTTACAATGCTCTTAAATGTTTTTCTCTCTGTATTAAATAGTAGGCCTCTATTATCTCCTTGGTTAAAGGAATAAGATCCCATGCAAACCAAATGTGCGCCTGAAGAAGATTTATTTAATAAATAGAGGCTTTTAAACCCTTCCTCAAGTGTATTTATTTCTACCCAGAAATTACCCGTACCTGATGATTTAAAAAACCTACCTGTTCCCTCTATCGATCCTTCAACATACAGAAAATCGTCTACTTTTAGAAATTTCCTTATTGTGCCTAATGGCGTGTTAATAACAGTCCAATTACGTCCCAAGTCTTGACTAGAAAACAAAAGTGTCCTCAATTTCTTTTCACTAAAGTCGTTACGGATAAAAAAGATGTTATTCCCGTCCACATCTATAGAGGAGATAGTACTGCTATCACTTTCATATAATGAAATATTTATATTCGCATCACTATTGATTACTTTAATCACCCCGCATCCACCTCCTTTGGCAAATGAACGAGAATAAGAAATCAAATATCCATCCGAAACCGAGTCGATTTGGCAAAACTCTATATTATTAGGGATTTTTGCAATTTTTGTTAATTCAATATTTGCAGGATTAAATGCGGTATGTTGATGACATCCCGCAATGATCATACAAGAAAAGATCAAAATAAATATCTTTATTCTATTCATCATCTTTCTTTAACTTTCTATATATATGAATCATAAACTCAACAACTCTTAAAGTAGCAGAAACAGGATGTTCTTTAGCGTGTTGTATATAGTCCCGTGTTACTTGCCTTACTTGCTTTAACCCATTTGGGCTTAACAAATCTCCTATACCAGGGGTTAGACCTATAAGTACCAAATCTTGAATAGGCAAATCCAATAATCCCGCGTTCTCATATGCATCAACATGGGAATCAAAAGCAAACTTCTGAAATCGCTTATTGTCCGTCTCAATTTCAGGGTCTGAATTTAACTTACTTTCCATTGCATTTTGTAAATTCACTAAAGCATTATCAAGCCATCTTTTACCAGCGATTGATAATTTAGAACGCAACTGTTTCGTAAATCTATTTACATATTTGTCTCCATAATCCAAATAATAATCAGGTGCTTCAGGCTGCCATGACCAAAGATCATCCATTAGCGTCTGGCGTATATTAAAGTCGCTATCTCGCCACTTATAGTAGTTAGTTGTTCCTAATACCCCTGGCGGCGCAGGGGTAGGTTTCAAATCGCCTCCTCTATAATTGATTTTTGTTGCGGAAATCACTTGACTTATTCGCTTTATACTTCCACTTGTTACTATTCTTTGTATGTAATGAACTTGTCCGTTTTTTACGGGTGCTGCACCTTCATTCCAAACGAATGAACTACTCATAATGTTTCCCTTGCCGTCAAATGATTGAGTTAAGACGTAAGCTTCCAATCCGTCTATATCTATAGCATCAACTGGTCGATTACTTGCAAATTGGTAAGGTGTCAGCTCCGGGTAACTCTTTGAAATCGGGTCCACAGACAGAAAGCGCCCAATCCTCGGATCATACACCCGCATCCCGTAATCCTGCTGGTTCCCCTCACCCTTCACTTCGTTATCATTCTCCTTACCATTAAACCCATACCGATACCCCCCACCATTAAACACCCTTCCCGGCATCTGCATTCCGAAAGGGTAATAATCCGTCGCGCTCAACAGCTCAGCATCATAATAATCAACCGTAGATCCACTACCGCGGGCGAGCTTCTTATTCGAAATGACCGCCAACACGTTACCGAGATGGTTCGTTAACTCGAATTGCTTAGTACCCAACGTATTCCAGCTCGTACTTACCGTGACACCGCTGCCAAGTTTCACACCCGGCCGGACCAGGCCCAGGCGCGAGCTCCCGTAAAGGTGTTGCTCCTGCCAGTAAACGCCGGACGGGTCTGACGCTGTATTACCGTATACCGCCAGGGTATTACCGCTTGCGTCCCTAACGTACCAGGTATTGTGTACGGTGCCGCCGGTTTCCGTGTATTTTTTAAATATACGGTTACCCGCCACATCGTAAGCGTATTCCAAAGAACTTCCGTCTTGCTTGGCAATGCGTTTGATCTTGCCATAAACCGTCCAGTCGATGTCCGTGATTTTGCCGGCAATGTCGCTTACAATATTACCGATTTTATCGTAATTGCAGTTGTCTGCGGAGCTTTGATTGTCGATATCTTCCGCGTAGTGTCTTTTTATGCCAAGGGGATGAGCGTATCTGACATAGAAGAGCAAATAAGGGAAACCTATAAATTTGACGTTTCCACGGCCACTATCAGCCGCATCACCAGCCGTGTGACTGAAGATATTGTCGCCTGGCAAAACCGACCGTTAGAACCGGTTTATCTCATCGTTTGTATGGATGGCATTGTGTTCAAGGTACGGGAGAACAGCAAAGTAGTGAATAAAACCGTCTATATCGCTGTGGGCCTGAAGCGGGATGGCCTCAAAGAAGTGCTAGGGATGTGGCTGGGTAAGAATGAGTCAGCCGCTTATTGGATGACTGTACTTACTGATCTGAAGGCCCGTGGCCTGGAAGATATTCTAATAACGGCCACCGATAATCTTAATGGCTTCACTCAGACTATCAAATCAGTGTCCCCTCGGTCTGCCACCCAGGTTTGTGTCGTACACCAGGTCCGTAACAGCTGACGCTATGTTGCCTGGAAAGATAAAAAGGAATTTACCGCAGACATGATAGATGTTTATGCCGCACCGACCAGGCAGGCTGCTATGGCTGCTCTTGATGCCCTGGATGCTAAGTGGAGCGCAAAGTATGCCTACGCCATCAAAAGCTGGCGTGAAAACTGGGAGGAACTGACTGTCTTTTTTGACTTCCCCCTGGAGATCAGGCAGATCATCTACACAACAAATCTCATCGAAAATCTAAACGGTAAGATTAGAAAATATACCAAAAACAAGCTATCCTTCCCTACAGATGAAGCCGTGCTTAAATCCGTATACCTGGCTTTGCGGGAAGTATCAAAAAAATGGACCATGCCCATTAGAAACTGGGGCATGATCCTGAATCAGTTTTTAACTATTTTTGATAAAAGGGTGAGAATCTAATTATTACTCTGATTCCCCGATTTTTAAGTTTACACACTTATTGAAATAGTCCCCTAAAAAATAAGAAAAGGGGCAAATGCCCCTTTCAAAATTTCACGAAGTGAACTAAATAAATTCGTGCTTTCAGCACTCAATTTTTCGCCCCTTTTTTGCCCTGCGAAGCAGGGTTTTGATTTTCTTTATTTTGGCATCCAAGGAACTTGACCACCATTGCCTAACATTTCTGATATGCTATCTATATCTTGCCAATGCGGTTTGGGATAATTGTTTGATTGCAAATAATTATCAAATTCCGATTCGCTTGAAAAACCTTGTTTGATATTCTTTTTTACATCAAAAATAAACCAAGCCGCTTTTATATACTTATAGTCTAACAAAGTACTGTCGCCACAATATGCGTATATAATACTATCTATTACAGACACATCCTTTACATTTATAGCATTGTCTATTTTTCCATAAGATATATACCAATTGCTACTTTCTAACTTTGGGTCAATTTTTTTAGCTTCATAAGGCTTTATTAATGGTACTCTAATCCAATCCCAACCGCCTGTTTCGGTATAAAACTTATCCACTTGTTTTTGTTGGTCTTTGGCTTGCCCATTATCGCTTTGCCTCCAACAGCTTGTGAGCAAACTCAGCATTAAAAGAAAGGTTGCAAAAACTATCGGTCGCTTGTCCATGTTGCTTTTACTTTCATTTTATCGTTACCACCTACCACATCGTGATAAGGCACACCTAATACGCTTGATGCTGCATTGTACTGCCAAGGACGGTTGCCGCCTCCAAAATAAACCTTGCCTCCCTTTTCGGGGCGTAGGTCTAAATTATCAACAAACTTGTAGGTAATGTGCATTCCTCCTTCTGCATTCAACTCTACGGCTGCCTGTACATTCACAGAGCGCACCACCCAAGTCAATGGGTTGCCTGCTACTTTCCAAGTTGCTGCACTATTTTTTGAGAATGGGTTTAAACTACCTCGTTTGCCGCCAAGCTGAACACCTTGACTAAAATTATAAGTTCCTGCTTCTTTACCTTTTAATCTTTCTACAATTGAGTTCTCAAAATCCACAATTGCAGGGTCTTGTTTTACTTTATCAAGCAAACCGCCTGTGAGTTCGGTAGAGCCACTTTGCAGTATTGAATTTAAGCCTACGCTAAATATATTGTCTGACTTGCCATTTACACCAAACATACTTGCTACCATACTCCGAGCCTGATGCCCCCAACCAGAACCCTTATAAGCCTGTGAGCTTCCGTTCCAATCATAAACGCCAGGTCTTACAACCACACCGTTTTCATCTGATGAATTTCTGTTAATAAACCATTCGCCATCATTTTTTTGAAGCGTACCACCCGTACTATGTGTTTTTTGATACAGCCAAGCACCAAACTTTGTATTAAAGTCGCCTAATGGGTCGGTATATATTATGGGATTATCTTTAAATGCTGCATAATCACTAATGCTAACAATTCCTTTCGGGTCTAAATTCCAACGCCTTGCAGTACGAGGGTCGTATTCCCAAAAGGTTGCTGTGTAATGGTTTCCGATGCCTGCTACTTCATTTACCTTCTCTTGAGTTTGGAACCCGAACCGATACCCACCACCATTAAACACCCTACCCGGCATCTGCATTCCGAATGGGTAATAATCCATCGCGCTCAACAGCTCAGCATCATAATAATCGACCGTAGATCCACTACCGCGGGCGAGCTTCTTATTCGAAATGACTGCCAACACGTTACCGAGATGGTTCGTTAACTCGAATTGCTTATTACCCAACGTATTCCAGCTCGTACTTACCGTGCCGCCGCTGCCGAGTTTCACACCCGGCCGGAACAGGCCCAGGCGCGAGCTCCCGTAAAGGTGTTGCTCCTGCCAGTAAACGCCGGACGGGTCTGACGCCGTATTACCGTATACCGCCAGGGTATTACCGCTTGCGTCCCTAACGTACCAGGTATTGTGTACGGTGCCGCCGGCTTCCGTGTATTTTTTAAATATACGGTTACCCACCACATCGTAAGCGTATTCCAAAGAACTTCCGTCTTGCTTGGCAATGCGTTTGATCTTGCCGTAAACCGTCCAGTCGATGTTCGTGATTTTGCCGGCAATGTCGCTTACAATATTACCGATTTTATCGTAATTGTAATTGTTTGCGGAGCTTTGATTGTCGATATCTTCCTCGTAGTGTCTTTTTATGCCAAGGGGATGAGCGTATCTGACATAGAAGAGCAAATAAGGGAAGCCTATAAATTTGACGTTTCCACGGCCACTATCAGCCGCATCACCAGCCGTGTGACTGAAGATATTGTCGCCTGGCAAAACCGACCGTTAGAACCGGTTTATCTCATCGTTTGTATGGATGGCATTGTGTTCAAGGTACGGGAGAACAGCAAAGTAGTGAATAAAACCGTCTATATCGCTGTGGGCCTGAAGCGGGATGGCCTCAAAGAAGTGCTAGGGATGTGGCTGGGTAAGAATGAGTCAGCCGCTTATTGGATGACTGTACTTACTGATCTGAAGGCCCGTGGCCTGGAAGATATTCTAATAACGGTCACCGATAATCTTAATGGCTTCACTCAGACTATCAAATCAGTGTTCCCTCAGTCTGCCACCCAGGTTTGTGTCGTACACCAGGTCCGTAACAGCTGCCGCTATGTTGCCTGGAAAGATAAAAAGGAATTTACCGCAGACATGATAGATGTTTATGCCGCACCGACCAGGCAGGCTGCTATGGCTGCTCTTGATGCCCTGGATGCTAAGTGGAGCGCAAAGTATGCCTACGCCATCAAAAGCTGGCGTGAAAACTGGGAGGAACTGACTGTCTTTTTTGACTTCCCCCTGGAGATCAGGCAGATCATCTACACAACAAATCTCATCGAAAATCTAAACGGTAAGATTAGAAAATATACCAAAAACAAGCTATCCTTCCCTACAGATGAAGCCGTGCTTAAATCCGTATACCTGGCTTTGCGGGAAGTATCAAAAAAATGGACCATGCCCATTAGAAACTGGGGCATGATCCTGAATCAGTTTTTAACTATTTTTGATAAAAGGGCGAGAATCTAATTATTACTCTGATTCCCCGATTTTTAAGTTTACACACTTATTGAAATAGTCCCGGGCTTTACTGTTCTTAGGCACTATACCATTGTATAGTATCAATTTCTTTCAATTCAATGTTCGTAATTTGGTTGGTAGTCAAAAGCTGAGTCACCCGCTCTGTGCAAAAAATAAGTAGAGTCCCTTGAGGACAAAAAAAATCAGACCC
The DNA here is from genome assembly GCF_002557795.1 of Chitinophaga caeni. Classification (NCBI taxonomy): domain Bacteria; kingdom Pseudomonadati; phylum Bacteroidota; class Chitinophagia; order Chitinophagales; family Chitinophagaceae; genus Chitinophaga; species Chitinophaga caeni. The sequence goes on from NZ_CP023777.1 coordinate 4,931,176, forward strand.
ATCCCATGTTTCACTTTCAAATTCATAACCTGTAACAAAACCTGATCCTTTAGGCCTATTTAATTCACCACATTTACCCAATACCTGAAAGCCATAATATTTTTCATTTCTTCCTTCAATGACTATTTCATAACCGTTCCAGCCAGTTACACCAGCATCATTCAATAGCCTATGTACTCGTTCAGATATTGCAAAATTGAAAGGGTCTTGAAAATACACAATATCATATAACCTCTTTCCCTCGCTGACTTTAACTAAAAACGGTTCTTTAAAAGAATGTTTGCCCAGCATTAAGTCTTGGCCATTGTAATCGTTCAAAGATTCAACTAATATCTCACCTTTCTTCTGTGCCCACTGAAAACTATAAAACTTATCCATAATTAAAATCCGTATTGCTTCATTAATGATTCTCCAAAACTTTGTATTTGCTGACCTGTTCCATTTGGATTGGCTCTAAAGAAGTTTGACCGAGCATTATTATATGCTCCTGCTGCACTTCTATGCGCTCCTCTTTCCCACCAAACTAAATTTTTAGGGTCATGGATATTAATGCCTGCCTTTTGAAAATACGATTGAAATTTTTGAGCTTGTGGGAATATGTGGTGTGCATCCATGCCAACCCCGCTTTTCCCTGTTAAAACCTGAAGGTTGTATCTGTAATTACTTGCTGTAAATGATTTGAACGCTTGTGTACTCGTCTTAGCGGCAACTACTTCTACACTATTAGTACCTCCCGTCTTAGCAGCATTACCTTATTTCATCAACTATCTTCATTATTAAATTGTAATTCTAACGAATTACTTAAATACAAATCAAGAAATTCCGAGAAAGTGTTTGCTATTTTTTATACTCTTTACCACATAGGATATATACTTCATTATTCTCCGTTTCCTCTTGACTTAATTTAATTGCATATACAAATTGATTAAAACTAAAATTTGCAAAAACAAATAAATCTTTAATTACAATAAGATTTATAAGAGATTGATGATTTGGAACCCCTTCCCATTCTTGAAACTCCTTTGATACTTTTTTTATTTTCTCAATAGAATAAAATTCATAAAGTTCATCTGTATATTCTTCACCTGTTCCATTTAGCATCTTGAAATACTCTTTTAAGCCATTTGGGAGAACAACATTGTTTTACTGCTCAAATGATTGAATAGACGCTAAATCAGCAGGGTGGAATTTATCCAGGCTTTCCTCTTCCCATTTTAGTTTAAGTTTTTCTAACTGACTCATATTTACTTAATTGTTCCAAGTACTATATTTATCATTTCCAATCTTTGGGATTGAACTTTTAATGCTCTTTCTATAAGTTGGTTGCAGGTACACCACCCGTTCCATTCAAAATTCAAGTAGCTAAAAATAAAACAGCTTATAGCAAGTAAAATATAAACCCTGCACTATTGACCGGGTTTATATTCTACTTTAAGACTAATATGTAATTTCTTTACCAATCAATTTCTGCGTTATTATCTCCTTTATACTCCAAACCTAATTTTCGCTTTTCATACCACAATTCATTAATGTGAAAAACGGACTCTCCTTCCTTCCTTGCCATCAAAAAGCCCTTTTCTTCAAAAGAAACTAATACTTGATCTATCAAAGAAAACGGATACCGAGATTTATCAAAATTATTTACATACCCACTTAAGAAAGTCAGATATGGCCATGACGATGTTATAATGCGATGATTGCTGTTAGCATCAATATCAAACTTCATTTCAATACCATCCCAAAACAAAGTTGCTCCTCGGCCATGGAATCTATAATTAATAACTTCATTATTAATTTCTAAACTCCCAATTTTGGGAAAAGCCCTTCCTGATTCGTTATATGGAATATCCTTAAGTTCAAATTTTTGCACCAAAAAATCATTGAACAAATGGATTCTATTCGCATACTCAAAAAGTACTTCCTCAAAAAAAAGACTATCAAAAATCATCCTTAATTTCTATTTTAAATTCTCCATTTATTATATACGCCATTTTATCTTTATAAGATTTCGTTGCTTCCTCTACAGATAAAAGGGTTACATCTACACTTTTCTCCAAGTCAGAAAATGCTTTTAAGCGGTTATGATCATCTAGTATGTAGGTCTTTCCTGCATATTCAACCGCATAAATTGGGTCTGCTAACAACTTTTTCAAACCTTCACCTCCCCCTGTTATCACCTGCTTGAACTTCTCAACCTGGAATAAAGCACCTTCTTCCATAGTTATAAATTTCCGAATCCGACTAGCGCCATAATTTACTAGGTGACTGTATCCCGCATTTTGAACACCAATAGTACCACTTTCATCTAAAAGCTCTGCTCCAAATCGGCCTGCTGCTGCAATAGTGGGAGTATATCTATAATATTGTATAGCCGCACTATAAATCCAAGTTCCTGAACCAATTAAAGCTCTTGCTATCATACCTACAGCAACAGTAGTGGTAGCTCCCAAAGTAACTTTACCCATCCCCTCTGCCAGATCATGCATGTTCTGCCCTGGTCTAAACGCCTGCCACTCATTGTCTTTCCACCAATAGAAATGGTAAGACTGAGCTCCCTTCATTATACCCACGTTGATTATGTACGGCTGAGCAAATATCCAATTTCTATCTAACAAAAATCTCTCTCCATGCTCAAATACCGTCCTCTGGCCCTGTCGGTTTACATCCATGACATTACCCGTAGGCTCCATGCCATCCAGATCAATTGCATTTATGGTTGTATTTCCTGCAAAATGATATGGAGAATAGAATGCATACAAGCTCGTTAATGGATCAACGCTCAAGAACCTCCCCAACCTCGGATCATACACCCGCATCCCGCAATCCTGCTGGTTCCCTTCTCTTTTCACCTCGTTATCATTCTCCTTCCCGTTAAACCCAAATCGGTAGCCAAATCAGCGTTACGCCAGTTATATTACAAACTCACAATTCAATTAAACACACTAAAATATATCTAGTAAGACTCATCGGTAGTTTCGCCTATAAAATCTGAATGTCCAAATACCCACCCTTTACCTTTCTCAGACGATATAAAGTACCAAATCCATTTTCTACCACCAAATGTATAGGCCATTGAACTAGCATCAAGATAACTAATTTGCGAACCGGCGGACAAATGTCCAATTATAGAAGAATTAGTATCCGGGCTAGAATATATATCGATATCGCGGTATACACTCAATGGAATACTTGTCTCATTATCAGAATTGACTGAATTATACGAAATACCTGGGAAACCCTGCAACAGCTCTTTGAGTAATTTAGAAGCCTCCAATTGAATATATTTACGAACGTCGATGGAATCCTTTAGAAGTTCTATAAAATCACTTGACTTCCTTTTCCGCATTCTGTACGCTTCACCAGAAAAAAGAACTGTAATCAGCTCCATATCATCATATCCTGTTTTCTGCAAAACATATTTTCCGGAATCAACAAAATAAAACTCGGAGAAGCCGAACGCCTTTCCTCCATCTTCAAAGAGCGTATATACAATTTTTAGCGGCACATTCTCATTTCTATACAAAGAAATCCACATAGTATCGTAATTATCGCCTAATAAAAGATACTTTCTATCAATTATAGAATTATCAAGTTCCTTTTCTACAGAATCTATCAAAGCGTCAACAAAAAATACTGTATCCATGGAAATTCCTGTAGATACTCGTACCACAGGTACACCGACTAACATACTTGAATCCTGTTCTATTGAATTGACCTTCTCTTCAGTATTGGCTACATTACATGCAAATAAAAGCACCAAGAAAAATAAAAATCTATTCATATATCATGCTATTTGTCTATTGAAACTTCATCTAAATGTACTTCTTTGTTACTTTTTTCGTCCTGATAAACTTCTGTCTCACCTTTGTAACTATAAGGACTGTCATAGCTGGCTTTCCAGCAGAGGCATCATTTATATTGTCTATCGAATTTGCACCCTCATCCTTTGAAAAACTTTTAGTGGGAAATGGATGAGCTGTACCAAACTCAACTTTATTAGTTGCTAAAATCCTAGAAGCGGTATTTTTCTGGATAAGCTTCTCTAAAGCGAAAATTGAGCGACAAAGATACGGAAGCTTCAATTAGAAAAAGCATCAACCCCATAACCCAACACCACAAAGGATTATAGGCAACAAAAAATCTTGCTGACGTACTGTGTACCACAACCTCCTTTTCGGTTTTTTTTCGTTTCGGTTTTTATGGTTTTCGGGGCTTCATTTTGGGGTGGTTTTGCCTCCTCCAAAATCGGTAAAATTCAATCGGTTCGGGGAAAGGAAGAAAAGAGAGAAAAAAGGACGATTTGAACCTTAAAAATAAGAAAAGAAGCTGTCTCATAAATATTGAGGCAGCTTCTTTATTATTTATTTTACATTATTTGCCCATTCTGATAATGATCACCAAATCTTTCTATTATAAATTGTATCATTATTGTGCAGAAATAAAAATTCCATATTCTTTATTTTATATTTATTAAGGTAATTGGTAAAATCTGTCATGGAGTCATTAGATACATCTGTAGTTTTATTTTTCAGTCCTACATAAGCTGTAATAAATCGTATATCTCCTTCACTCCACTTATTCAAAATTACATAATCCACTTTATATCTTTTTGAAACTAAGGATTCAAAATCAGGGTCATCAAAATTACACCCTCTTTGTATTTCATTTCCTGTTAAATCATATAACCTCCAGTCACCTTTTGGGATACCATTTTTATAAACAAAATAGCTAGACATAATTCCATTTTGATAATAATATTGAACTTTACCACTCAACAACCGACCTAACGAATCATAACTTTTATTATCCTTTATATGAATTTCAGGATCTTTAAAAATTTGAGTGCACGAATGAAATAAAATAAACAACGACAATACAATATAATTCTTCATAGTACAAGATATTTTCTTGATTTAATGTTCGCGATTATACAATTTAAAGCCCATCATTATTGAATATTTATCCCTGGGCTCATCTCCTACCCCTGTTGTTGTTGTACCGTTCATGGTATCTTGATTATCATCTGATTTTTGCAATAAATATTTTTCACTAAATCCATACAATCGTCCCCAGTATCTATAACTTATATTACCATAATCATCATAGCGTCTTAACGTACCTCCCCAAAGTGTCCATTCTCCAATATAAGTTACTGCAAATACCGGAACATCAGAAGTATTCGACCTCTTAGTACTCTTAGTATCATATGGTCCGTTATCTGTAACCTGCGTATAAAACCAATACTTCCAAGGCCCCGTTTTAGTAGGTAAGAAATGGCTATTCCCATCTCTTAATACTTTCATAAATGTACCAGTCATATCATAAAGGTCTGCTTCAAAAACTGGCTGGCCAGCAAGAGTACCTCCTTTGCCTGTTTCTGCATTAAAACTTAATGGGTGATTTGATGGCAAAGACTTACCGGTAATTCCTTTCTTTACACTAGGATCTTTCACTTTGCTACCAACTTCATATAGAAGCACACGAGCTGTCGCCCAAGGATCTTTAGCATTATAATTGCTAGCTAATTCATTAACTGTATAAATGATATTTCTTGGATCTCCCCCTTTTTTTGTGAAGGCATTTAATTTCCAACCTGAGTTTTGCGTATATAATACTGTATCATTCCCTAATCGATCAGTAATCCCAATAGGGTTATTTGCAAAAGTGGCATATGATGACTCATATCTCTTTAATATAGGATCAATATTCCATCTCCTTCCTATCCTCGGATCATATTCCCAAAACGGTGCTGTATAATGATTTCCGGAGCCGGATATTTCGTCAACTTTCTCCTGGCCATTCATCCCGAAACGATACCCCCCACCATTAAATACCCTTCCCGGCATCTGCATACCGAAAGGGTAATAATCCGTCGCGCTCAACAGCTCAGCATCATAATAATCGACCGTAGATCCACTACCGCGGGCGAGCTTCTTATTCGAAATGACCGCCAACACGTTACCGAGATGGTTCGTTAACTCGAATTGCTTATTACCCAACGTATTCCAGCTCGTACTTACCGTGCCACCGCTGCCGAGTTTCACACCCGGCCGGAACAGGCCCAGGCGCGAGCTCCCGTAAAGGTGTTGCTCCTGCCAGTAAACGCCGGACGGGTCTGACGCCGTATTACCGTAAACCGCCAGGGTATTACCGCTTGCGTCCCTAACGTACCAGGTTCGTGTACGGTGCCGCCGGCTTCCGTGTATTTTTTAAATATACGGTTACCCGCCACATCGTAAGCGTATTCCAAAGAACTTCCGTCTTGCTTGGCAATGCGTTTGATCTTGCCGTAAACCGTCCAGTCGATGTTCGTGATTTTGCCGGCAATGTCGCTTACAATATTACCGATTTTATCGTAATTGTAGTTGTCTGCGGAGCTTTGATTGTCGATATCTTCCGTGTAGTGTCTTTTTATGCCAAGGGGATGAGCGTATCTGACATAGAAGAGCAAATAAGGGAAACCTATAAATTTGACGTTTCCACGGCCACTATCAGCCGCATCACCAGCCGTGTGACTGAAGATATTGTCGCCTGGCAAAACCGACCGTTAGAACCAGTTTATCTCATCGTTTGGATGGATGGCATTGTGTTTAAGGTACGGGAGAACAGCAAAGTAGTGAATAATTGTCTTTAGATGCCATTTTAGTTCCCCCTGATTTAAAGAAAGCATTCAATTCAGTGGAATAAGTCTTTGTAAGCGCTTGAACTTCTTTAAAACTCAACTGTCCTACCCCTTAGCAGCTTCCTAATTCTTCCTCTGTTATTACCTCACAATACTCTTGCAAACTTTTTAATTCATCTTCTGTTAAGTGATCTAAGCCAAATGTGAAAACATATTCCCCGTCCTCAGATTCATAAACAAAATTATTGGTAAAATCTTGGTCTCCACTTAAATCAAAATTAAAATATTCTCCTTTAAACATTAGTTCTATTGACCTATTTTCAAAAACATATTTCACAAAACTTTTAGTAATAAGTACATTACAATAATTCAAGTAATCGAAAAAATTCAATCGGATACCTACAATAGTTTTGTCATTTTTTCTTAGCCAATCAAAGAAGCCAATAAAACCTTCATTGCTTTTGGAAGTTGAGTCAATTTTATACAATTTATTTTTGAGTATAATAATATCATTAATGTAAATTGATTTGCAGAGAAATAATTTAAATGTATTTTCTATAAATAAAATCAGGAGCATATTTATTTACTTTGATAAGTGATCTAATATTTGTGCACGAATTGCTTGTGTTCCTCTTGGATTTGGAACTCTATTAATTAATTCACGATAAGCTTGTATCGTTTCTTTTGTAAGCCCCTCTGGCAACTCGACATTCTTAATATTTTCAAGAACGGCTTGTGCTCCTTTCTCATTTGTTCCAAAAAGTTGTCTTAATCTTGCAGCGTTCTCTCCCCCAACCATAGTTCTTAATTCTCCTGTAGTTTTACTAGCTGCATTACCCCCTTAGCGGCTGCTGTTTCTGATTCTACGTTTTGAAGCGTCGTTGAAACATTCTAACCCTTAATCCTTAGCATTCCAAATGCCTTATGTAATATTCCAACTGTAGCCAAGTCAACCAACGCATCTTTCATTTTCTCAGATTGAATAACCTTCCCTTCTTCCGTAGTTGCGGGATTGTGATCCAAAGCTCCATATATTGAAGTTGCAAATGCAAATTTACTTACAGCATTGGTGACGGTTCCTCCGGTTAAATAGAAATCTAATGCAACTAAAGCAGCGACGCCATAAAAGATTCCTTGTCTGGTACCTAGCTTGAGCGCCCCTTTTGCTCCTTCGGTTGAAAAAACATAAGCATTTTTAGGTATTGGGTGCCTAAGTGCATCGGAAGGCATGCTTAAATGCCCACCGGGGGTCAAATAAGCACTTTCGCCACCATCTAAGTCAATACACTCGATAGGCCTGTTACTCGCGAATTGATAAGGCGTTAATTCAGGATAATCTTTCGCCAACGGATCCACAGACAGAAAGCGCCCTATCCTCGGATCATACACCCGCATACCATAATCCTGCTGATTTCCCTCCCCCCTTCACCTCGTTATCATTCCCCTTCCCATTAAACCCATACCTATACCCACCACCATTAAACACCCTACCCGGCATCGGCATTCCGAAAGGGTAATAATCCGTCGCGCTCAACAAATCTACATCATAATACGCAACCGTCATACCATCACTTTCATAAACCGGGATGCGCTTATCGCTGATCGTGGCTAACACGTTGCCCGATGGCTCCCGGAGGTACCAGGTCGTCTTCGTGGCCTCGCCCGGCGGCGTGAAGGCTTTCGATACCCGCTGGCCACTGGCGGCGTAGCGGTAATCGAGGATGCCGCCACCCGATTTCGTGATCTGGCCGATCTTGCCGTACACCGCACACCGTCCAGCCGATCTTGTCGATGCCGCCGGAAAAATCCTTGACAAGGTTGCCCACGCGGTTGTAGACGCAGGCGTCGCGGGCCACCGCGCCTCCCCATTCCGGAAGACTCCTTCAGGTAATGCCCGTTCACATCTTCAGCTAACCCTGCAAGGTGTAGGCATAATCGATCCCCTGTAGCTACCTATTGAGAGAAAACGAACAGCCTGACCTTTTAAAAGACACAGCTATGCTCAAACGGTTCCGGGTAATTCGAAATATCTTTCTCGATCTGTATTGGATCTCAGTAAAATGACTATTGGCTCACACATCATGCTACTGCGCAAGCAGAAAAATATCTCCCGAGCTCGGCAAACGCATCAGCACCTCCGGAGATATCATCGGGCGCTATGAACGCGATGCCATGATGCCTTTCATTGAGGTTATTATTAAAATTGCGGATGTACTGGATATTTCAATTGACTTCCTGGTGGATAAAACAAACCTGGTGCTCGATCAGGCTACGCTTAAAAGACTGGAAGATATTAACGCCCTGGCACCGGATGCAAAACTTATATCGTTGAACATATCGACATGATGATTCGCGACTTTAAAAACAAAACGGCTTATAGTAAATAAAAAGCGCAGCCCACCTGGACTGCGCTTTACTCATATATTTTCAAACTATACTCTGGTTCAAATTCTTCCATTTAAGAACCTAGAATACAATTCACCTATAAAAACCTTACAAAATTCATCTGTAAAGTACAAATGAAGAGCATTTCCTAAATCAAGTTCATGGATCCTCACATTTTCTTGTTTAAAACGACCCAAACTTTCCAAAAGCAATTCCATTTCTGGATTCACTTTACCTCTATCTTTATACCCCTCATATCGAAACTTATAAAGTTCAAGTATTTTTTCTCTATTATATGCCCCTGTATCTTTGTACTGAACATTTTCAGCGTAAGGCAACGCCTTACCATAGTGAGATTTGTAAAAATCTTTAAACTGAATAAAATCCATAATAAATTAATCTTTCTTGACTTTTTCTACTGATGCTCCAGTTACAATTCCAGGTATTAGTACCTCTCCTTCATATTCATACATTTCGGTCTGAGATGTGGGAGAACGTAATAGCCGAGAGATTTTAAATCTTCTGGATAAAACAACCTCGTTAGAATAATTCTTGCCGCGAGCAAATTCTTGCTTAGCAATGCGTTTGATCTTGCAGTAAACTGTCCAGTCGATGTTCGTGATTTTGCCGGCAATGTCGCTTACAATATTACCGATTTTATCGTAATTGTAGTTGTCTGCGGAGCTTTGATTGTCGATATCTTCCGTGTATTGATTATCGGCAATGGCATCCAGCACCTACTGCAACCTATTGTGGAGCAATTTTCCTTCTGAGTCGTAACGGTAAAAGAAAGAAATCTAATAGTATCATATTCCTCGCTTCAAGATAATTACGGCCGGAGATGAAACCAAACGGGGTTTTCTATACAGACAACAAAGGTGTTTACTTAGCAACTACAAGTATCTTTAAAGATGCGTACAAAAAAGAAAAAAACACTATAAGTTTTGCTACGCAATCAGGCTAAAAGACTTTCTCTACTTCATTTCTTAAAATTCAAATTGATAGAAATATTATTATAAACAAAGGAGCGGCCTCAATATTTATGAGACAGCTCCTTTTTTCTTTCACGAAGTCAACTAAATAAATGCGTGCTTTTAGCGCTCAATTTTTTCGCCCTCTTTTTTACCCTGCGAAGCAGGGATTAAAATAATACTTTTAATTTTTATCGTTTATATACCAATTATCTTTATAATGATTGAATACATAGCCTTTACGGACAATACTGTCACTTATGTTTTCTGAAAGTCTTAAATAATATGCTGGTTCATTAGGTCTGTAAGGGTTAATAAAAACATTTTCTGAACTATCTACTGACAACAGATAAAAATCATATTTTCTAATTTCATTAACTGCGTTGGTTATTTCGTTATCCGTTAAATAATCAGGAATACTATTTTGTATTAAAAGAGACCTACTAATATTCTTTATTCTTTTCTGTGAAGTATTGAACTCTACAAAATATAAAGGTTTGTTTTCTCCATATCTCCCGACAGCATAAACAATTTCATTTACTCCCTTGCTCCTTTGAAAGATAGAAATTCCCTTTAAGTTGTTGAAATTTTCATTATTAAATTTTGAAATAAAACCGTCAATATCATTTTCTTTCATACTTCCATTTGAGCAAGATGATAAAATAAGGAATAATAGAATAACATTCTTAAAAGCTATCATTATCTGCTACCTCCTTTTTTCTTTATTTCAGCTTGGTGCCTTAATTCTAAGATGGTTCTATATTTAAATTGTTGAGCGTGAAATGCACCTTTTTTAATAGAATTTTGGTCATCTTCCGAATCCCATTTTGAAGGATAGCCATTTGAACCTGAATTCATTTTGCTATTAAAATGCGCACCAAGTTGTAGAGTAGCATAACTAAATCCTAAAGTAAATCCTGACGCAGCCCATAAATAGTTGCCAAAATTCATATGATTATGTACAGTATAATCTCCTTCGGGTAAAAATAGCATTGGAGAAGGACTATTGAGAGGGTCGCTACTTGCACCTTGTGAAGCATATTTTGTAGGTATTAAAGAATATGAATAATCAAAAGGTTGCCCCCCTTTACTTTTCTTGTAAAAACTTCTTAAACTATTTTTATTATCATATTTAAACGCACCTTGTGAAGTAAGAATTCCTTTTAATTCACCATTACTAACAAAAATAAGTTTATCTATGATACCATCTCTTATCTGTTGGGCATCGGCTTGTGGGTCTGCAAATTCAAATCTTAGACCATCCCAAATTTCTTGCTTGTTCTTGCCTTTACCTATGGATTTCATACTTCCATACGAACCAATTTGACCAAAAGCATCAGTATCAAACATACCTAAATATTTTCCATCTGATTTATTAAATCTATATGTAGTGTCCCCTAAAACATCAATATTGAAAATGGGATTATTTGCAAAAGTTGCATAATTAGAAATAGATGGATGGGGTTTTGGGTCTGTGTTCCACCTGCGACCTAAACGGCTATCATACTCCCAAAACTCCGCTGTATAACTATTTTCCTCTCCTTTAATCTCATCTGATTTCTCCTGCCCATTAAACCCATACCTATACCCCCAACCATTAAACACCCTTCCCGGCATCTGCATTCCGAAAGGGTAATAATCCGTCGCGCTCAACAAATCTACATCATAATACGCAACCGTCAAACCATCATTTTCATAAACCGGGATGCGTTTATCGCTGATCGTGGCCAGCACGTTGCCCAGGTGGTTCGTCAGCTCGTAGGTGCGGCGGCCTTCGGAGAGCCAGCTCGTGTCGATATCGAAGGTCGTACTTAGGTCCAAGCCGGGGTTCCACAGGCCGAGGCGGCTGCTGCCGTAGAGGTGCTGCTCAAGCTGGTAAAATAACAAAAGTCTGACACTATCTGACACTATCAGAATATCTAATAATGCAAATGACTTTTATAAGCCTTCCCATAATCTACATAATATTCAAAATTATAATTGCCTTCTGAGTATCCACTACTTAATAAAAAAATATATTTTTTCTCTCTATTGTGGATAGTATCTTTCAAATATTCATTTTCATAAAACTCAAAAATTTGATTTGTACTATCCTTACTTACGAGTTCAAAAAAAGTAAATGTTTGATTTGGGTATGCCGTCCCTTGCTTAATAGGCAAAGCACTTAAACATTTTCCATCTTTAGGAATAGAATAAACAATGCACCCATCTTTATCATACTGTTTTTGACCGTTCTTTTGATTAAAATAAACAGTAACCTTTCCAACATATCCACTTGGAATAAAATGCTTTTCGCAATGCAATGTGTGATCGCATGACATCAGCATAAAACTTAAACCAACAACAATAACCCATAAACTTATTTTCATACTAAGGAATTTTTTTCCAGGTAAATCTCTCGCTGGAGAGGCATTGGATATTTGAGCATTATAAGTCGCAGGACTCACTACAACATCATTTCCATTTCTATCCTTGGTATAAACGCCATTAAAATTTCCATCTTGATCTGTAGATATCTTGGTATTAAATGTTCTTGAAAGAGATAGCTCTGAACCTGATAGTGCTTGAAGTATATTACTTTTTGCAGGCGAAGTATAGGCGCCTATAAACAATTTTGTACCCTTTGCATCTTCAATAAATGATTCAAATGCAGGAAAACCTTTCCCAATCAAACTATAAGAAACATTTATATATCCATCTGATATATGATTATCTATAGATGTTTCCCCTGTCCAAACTATCGGTTGATCAATCAATGAACTAATCGGGTCAAGTATAGGAAAGGGTGCAAGTGGAGCCTGCCCCTCAATTCTGGCCTTTACTGAAACTTCACTCCCATTACGTTGTGCATTCCACATGATAACTTCTGGATTTACTATTGGCGCGGTCTTCAATGCCTCACCTGTTTCTCCATCATACCTTATTGTATTGCCAAATTGCTTGGCAACTGTTAAGGTAGCTTTTGCAGCAGATATATCTAAAGTCATTGCAGTGGACACTTTAGTCTTGATCATATTATCTGACAAAATAGAAAATCCACGATGATCTCCAGAATACTTATACTGCCCTCCGCTAGCTATCTCTCCGAAAAACTCCCAAGGAGCAAAACTTCTTTGGTGTATAATATATTTTTCTAGCCCATCTAAATCTATACTTCTAATTACATCCCCCTCAGCGTACGAATATGGACAATTCCATGGATAAGATTTCGCCAACGGATCTACAGATAATTTTCCAATTCTGGGATCATATATCCTGAACCCATAATCGTATTGGTTTCCCACCCCTTCGCCTCGTTATCATTCTCCTTCCCATTAAACCCGTACCGATACCCTCCACCGTTAAACACCCTTCCCGGTATCTGCATACCGAAAGGGTAATAATCCACCGCGCTCAACAAATTATCCCCATTCCCCGACTTTTGAATTTACACATATTTTACTAGATAGTGTCGGGGCTTTATGTTTAAAGTAAATTTTGAGTTCTGAAAAACTGCTCCATATCCGATTTAAACCGTTCCTTGTCAAAATCCTTGACTTTCTTAAGCAAAGTATCTAAATTATTTAAAGACTTTAAAATCTCTAATGCTAATATGCGAGTGCTCTCGTCGTTGGTGAAGCTTATGAATTTGTGATATAACGCTCCTTCTATCTTTACACTGTAGTTAAAGTATTTGCTCATTTCAAACTTCTCGCCCGTATGCTTATTTGTCAATAATTTGTGTTCTACATATTTGGGCTTAAAACCTCTGTATAAATGCTCATAGTCTTTTGGCATATTCACAACATAAAGAATGATTTCATATTCAAGGATACTATCTCCGTAATCTTGCTTACCTATATAGGTATTTATTCTATTAGTTAATTCGCTAACTACTTTCTCTGTATTCGTACGAATAGTTTCAGAAAGAGTAATCTCGAATAACCTTAAACTAATAACAAACTTCATTCTATCTAAAAATTTTATTGCCCGGAGGTAAATGTCCGTGTTGGAAAAAATAGTTATAAATAGCCGTCTTTTCAGCAACTTTGATTTGTACTTGATTACCAAAAAATAACTTATTCTCCTTTACACCCCCTACCCTATTCTTTCTAATTCACCCAGTGAATATCTATCACTTTTTGAAGAAGTTTCACCATATTTCCATACTGCACCAGTATTCAAATGAGTAGTTGAATTTGCCCTGTTACCCCACGTTAAAACCGGATATTGTCCCTAAGCATTTGCAGTAAGAGAATACCCATAGCCCTGCGGACCAACATTTCGTCCGCATTAGTTATACCCTTAGCGGCATTACTCTTTCAGTTCGTCAACTATTTCTTGCAATCGTTCTTTTGTTATCTCTCCATTTATTTCGGGACTGGATAATTCAAATATAGTTTCCTGCATTTTTTCATCTGCAAACTCCATATCATCTCTACATTCAATTACATTTGCCCAATTTGTTAGAGTTTCAAAATTGATTTCATCATTTATACTTCTTTTCAAAAGATTGGATAAATCCTCTGTACTTATTTTAAACAAGGGCTTTTCAATATCCCAAGGATATTGAGATAGCTCTTTCTCTAAAACTTCAATATTTCCTTGAAGCAAAACCAAATCTTTTAATATCTCTATTCTGTTTCTCATATTACATTTTGGATTTAATGTGAATGATACTTCCATCAGGAGCGAATGTCGTCTTCAACATTTTGAAAGTTTCCCCTTGTGGATTCACCCATTTCTGATACAAGGCACGTGAACCTGGGACTTTTCCTGGTGATGTGGCCTTAAATAAATAATTCCCATCTTCTAACAACTCAAAAGATGCATTTGCTTTAGAGTTTGCAGGAATTTTACTTACAAATTGGCTGTTATTGCTCTTAACTGCTCCTTCTAATATGTTTTCTCCCGTCTTAGCGGCTTTTTGTGTTACTCTTGTTCTATACCTATATCCTTAGCCCAAAATTCCATTTTTTGACCTTCGTAAAATTCTAAATAAAAATAGCCTCTACCATTTTCCGAAACCTCAATTAGCTCTCCGTTAAGTTCAACTCTTCCTCTGTATAAGTTATCGAGAGTTAGTCCCTCTATTTCTTTTACATTAAAAAAATCCACCGTAGTTATTTTGACCTCTGTGAATTTTAAAGACAAAAAAAGACCGTCAATCAGACTTTTGAAAACGATTAATAATATACTATCAGAGTACGATATCTTTTCACAACTGTAATCATTGTGAAAGTCGTAATAATGATTATTGTAATCATACTGCGCTAAGTTTTTTATAAACTCTATTGATGTCGCTAGTTTCATATTAGTTACCAAATTTTTCCAAGTATTTTCTAATCGTTCTTACATCTTGTTGCGTCATTGGAGACCGCCAACACGTTACCGAGATGGTTCGTTAACTCGAATTGCTTAGTACCCAACGTATTCCAGCTCGTACTTACCGTGCCACCGCTGCCGAGTTTCACACCTGGCCGGAACAGGCCCAGGCGCGAGCTCCCGTGACCAATGGGCGACCCATCGCCCCCATCCCGGAGGACGCGTCCAGGTAATGGATGTTCGCAGATAGTGTCATAAACCTAAATCTTAAGATCAATAACCAAATGTGTTGCCCTACTTTTAACCTACACAGAGTAATTATTAATGATCAGAAGAGCCTGATCACTCAACACCTTCTCAAGAAAATGAATGAACAAATCTCTTTCTTGATTCAAAACATCATCATTGGTCGGCAAAATAGACATCATATGATCATAAAGCAAGCTTGCCCTCTTTTGATCGAGGAGATGTGGCATGATTATATTCTCGTCGGGCTCGCCTAAAATCGGCAAAGAATTAATATCGTCCGGCACACCGTCATATTGATAATGATTAAATATCAATTCTGAATATTTTGCCAGATATTTCTCATAAAAATCCTTTGAAAATGAAATTTCTCCGGATACAAACCATTGCTCTCTATAAACAACTAAACACTTATAGTGCAAATATGCTCTTTTAAAAACCGAGTTGTCACCAGAAATGTCACCTATGGATAGCTTAGATAAAAAATTTTCTAAATCAATCCTCAAGCTCCTTCTTGAAGAAGATATATACTCCTCATATAAAAGAGATTGACGATACCTATTATAATACACTAAAAAACTATCCCTACCCTTTGTATCCGAGTCAAGCGACTTTATCATTTCATAGGTTATATCTCTTAAAGAACTAATCGACAAGTCCTCAATTGAATCAACATTACCATAACATTTTTTATCTAGTAAAGTAAATGAAAGGCGCAGATCTTGCTCCTTAATATTTCTCATATTTGTATTTTTACATGAAAAACTTAAAATAGCTATTAAAAATAGAACCCCATATAAGAAGCCCACACTTAAGCTATCTATCCTGAACAATTTACCACTTCTCATTATTATATTTCTTTATTAACCACCACCCTTCCTATCTTCAAGCAACGTCTCTTTACTTGTATCTTGCTTTATTTCTGTTATAATATCTGTTGTTGCTTCATGAACCTCCTTAAACAACCCGCTTTTTAACAACAAGCTCCCTCCCAAACTTTTAAGTTCACTATACTTGACACTGAATATTGTAGAATTACCATTGACCGCCTTAAGATATGCAGCCTTATCAACCTCAAGAACACTATACTGAATATTGCCTGATGTGGATTTATTTGCTTTAGCATTCGCTATTGCCTGATCGTACCCCTCAATATGATTATTCGCAATGTACCAACATCACTATTCTCACTAATAGTCTTAACACGAGCTACGCTTTGTATATCGTCTTAAAAATAACCATTACTTTAAAGAACCACCCCTTCCGCTAAAACCTTATATCCTTCTCTTATTGTAAATTTATTGCCTACTACAAGCTCCGCTCGAAAAAATTCAGGCTCAATAAAACTAACAGCAATTTCAAACTTATCAGGCTCCGGCATTTGATGAAAATCCAAAATCTTACCAGACATACATTTATCACCAAAGCAAAACAAAAAAGCCCTTCTTCCTATAATAACACCTTTACTTTCCCATTTAATATTTCCTCTCATTGCATTTCTATTTTACATTTATGATAGCCTTATTGAGTTGTTGCAATCTTTCGGGACTAACAAAATAAAACTGCCTACCAACATCAGTCCCATTCTCAAAAATAAAGCTCCCGTCTACTTTTACTTTAAGCACAGTATTACCCTCTTTTCCCACCCAATTTAAATACCAATTGGCATCATCCATATTTGTCCAAAATAATTTACCCTCGTAAGCTGAAATCTTAGAAACTAGCGGTGGTTGCCTAAAACCATTCGCCACAACATCCGCAGCTTCTTCGTTCGTAACAACACGGTAAATCGTATTAGTATTCCGAACTCCTCTCGCCCATCCATTATACATATTCATTCCTCCACTAGCAAATTCCCTCCTGCCCTCCATGCTAAAGTTTGCAGACAATCTAAATATTCTATCCCACTTTGACTCACCTTCATGCTCACCCGGTTCTCCTCGCCATGCTCTATACGCCTCCACCCGCGAATCAAAACTTCCCCTATTATTCTGCCAAAACTGATTAAATCCTCCAGGAGTAAAATTATTTGCCGGAATTGAGTTAGGTGCCTGTTTAACAACTCCATTTACAGCAAACATCCGCTCATCTCCCAGATGAATACGATCACCGTTCTTTGCCGTATACTCATAACCCGGCGCCCTATAAATCGCTCCTTTTCCATAAATGCGCTCAGCAGACTTTTGATCTACGACCCGATCATCCCATTTCATTTCACCTCCTGTTTGCACCCATTCATCCAGGGCTCCAGTCGGGTCAATGTTGTTAATAGGATTGTTACGCATGGAGTTATAAGGCGTCCATGCAACACGCTCACTACTCATAGGGTCAACTGACAAGAACTTGGCTACCCGTGGATCGTACACACGCATACCAAAGTCAATCTGGTTCCCCTCACCCTTCACCTCGTTATCATTCTCTTTCCCGTTAAACCCATACCGATACCCACCACTATTAAACACCCTTCCCGGCATCTGCATTCCGAAAGGATAATAATCCGTCGCGCTCAACAGCTCAGCATCATTATAATCAACCGTAGATCCACTACCGCGGGCGAGCTTCTTATTCGAAATTACTGCCCAAAGATGAACGTTCACATCTGTTTGCGCTCATGGATGCTTTCTTTGCTAAGCATAAATTGCAAAGCCTCTTAAATTAAAGTAGGGGGCAAAGTTAATTAAGCTTTGCCGCCCTCTCACACCAACGTATGTACTTGCGTGGACGGCGGTTTCTTTAAAGTAGTTTACGATGTAAGGATTTGTAGTTCTCGCTCAGGCTGTAATAGCCTTGTTGCGCGAACCACAACTTATCCATACCCATGTTCAGAGCGGGGCTGTTGCTTAGCCTCCACCACCCTTTACCGCTTAGTGCAACTCGCCAGCTAAGGGTTTCTTCAACCCCAAGTTTCCGAAGCCAGCGGACAATGCCTATCCTACGCTTGCACTGCTTCAGTCTGAAGCATTTAAGCTTGCGCCTTAGCCAACCATCCACCGATTCCATCTTGCTCTTCATGCGGGCGTAGCGAAAATAGTTCAGCCAGCCCTGTAATTTTGTTCGCAGTTGACCAATGATCCGATCCAGACTCACGCCTTTATTACGCCTTGTTAGCTTGCGCAATCTGTCCTTTAGCCTTCTTTCGCTCGCTCTACTAAGGCCCGGGGTTCCGTCATTGAAGATACTGTGACCCAGGAAGTTTAATTTAGCCCCCCGGCAGATCCGGCTCTTACTCCCGTTCACCTTGAGCTTGAGCATATCCATGATATACCCAGTGATACTCTCTTTCACCTCTTTGGCTCTTCGTTCACTGCTAACAAAAATTTTCACATCGTCAGCATACCTTACGTAGCTATGCCCTCTTCTTTCCAGCTCTTTATCCAGTTCGTCTAATACGATGTTGGACAATATCGGACTTAGCGGGCTGCCTTGCGGTGTGCCTTTGATGCGTTGCCCGGTCAAACCACCATGCATCATTCCTGCTTTCAGATACCGGTGTATTAGTTGAAGTACCCTGTTGTCACCGATCCGCGTTTTCAACAACCACATCAACCGGTGATGATTCACTTCATCAAAGAACTTCTCCAGGTCGAGGTCTATTACATACCCCTTCCCCGATGCAATGAAGATTCCCGCCGCCTTCAGTGCCTGATGCGCACTCTTGTTGGCACGGAACCCATAACTGTTCGCAGAAAATATTCTTTCATACCTTGCACTTAATACCTGGTGCACCGCTTGCTGCACCAGGCGGTCTTTCACCGTGGGTATGCCCAACAACCGCTTGCCCCCATGGGGTTTGGGTATCTCAACTCCTCGCACAGCCCGGGGTTCGTACGTGCCTGGCAATAGCTGATCTTGCAACTCGGTGAGATGCGTTCCCAGCCAGCATCGCAACGCTTCTACTTCCATCCCATCTACACCCGCACTTCCTCCATTGCTCCGCACCCTTTGGTACGCCTTACTTAAATTTAATGGGTCCACAATCTGATCCATTAATCGATTCGTCAGGTTTCTTTCTTCTTTACACGCAGAAAGCCACCCAGGATTTACCTTCCCGCTTTGCCCATACCTTACGGGTATAGCCGCTGCGTTAAGGTGACTGCCCTGCTCGCGTTCTTCCATCGGATTCATCCGGAGCCGCTGTACTTGGTTATCCTTTTTGTTACTCGACATTGACTTTTACTACCTCAAAAAAAAATCCCCTGCTTTAAAGATTCTGCCCTTCGCTCCCTTTCCATTACAGAAAGTTCTTCGCTAATATGGCCTCTGCTGACTTCTGATTTCACTTCTTTGCTTTGACATTCGCTCATATCGCCACCTCTGAAAAAAAAACCAGATCTCCCATGGTAAGCTCATTATTCCTACCTTGTAAGCTGCAGGATTTACTACCTCATGTTTACGTCTAACTATGGGGCTTCACTGTCTAATGCCAGTTTACCCAATGAGTAAGCCTTGTATCCTGTTCCTGTTCGTCAGCTCACAATTTTGCCCGCCGCTTCCTTCAGATTTTACTTCGCAGTAAACACCCTTGCTTTGGGCTAACGGTTCCCGTTAGATGGCCCGTTTAGGACTTTAACCTTAAAGAACAATGGCATGCATGGCGCACAATGAAAAAGCCCGGACTTGCCGGGCTATTCATTATTCTTTCATTCCTGTGATGAATAAATACAATCGCTTTAGAAAAGGAATTTGGTATATTACCAAAGGTAAAACGATTAAAATGATTGCCGCTATAATATGAGGCAACAGTGTGCTATAAGCGATAAAACGGAACGACTTAAAAAAAACTACTACCAGTACAATAATTCCCATCCCGTTTAAGAGCATCCTTGACCTAATCCCTAATGATGGTAAGAATAAAAATATCAGATTGAGCAACAACACTACACCCGCAAACGAATAGAGGTATGTTTCCCAAAAGATTCCACGCTGTAAACTTCTTTCCCATTCGTGAAAGAACGATACCACAAGCACCGACAGCCGGAACAACAGATAAAAAACTGCAACTGTTATAGCTGTATTAAGTAACAGATTCACCAATATTTTTTTACTCAGGGATTGTTGCATATTTTTTAAATAAGTTGGGAACGGTATTGCCTGCTTTTCTTTGCTCATGGCCGAGAAGCAAAAAGTATGTATCGAGCCTGTCATCTACTCCCTCAGATTGTAAAAAGTCGCCCTGGCCTCTGGAAGTTTTAAATGTTTGCCCATGCTCCTGTGCCATGAACCCGAAAACAAAATTTCCTAACAAATCACTGCGGATTAATTGCTGCTTGCCATCTGTTCCGGTATATACAGTTAATTGGTAACCATCAAGCAAATTACCTTTCGCTTTAATGTCGCCTTGTTCACCGTGATTGAAGTTGTTGTAAATAGATGTGTTTATCGGGCAACACAAAAACTCTTATGCAATTTTTAACTGGTAATACAAATTAAAAAATCAAAATTAATTTGCAACATTTTTTTTATCCACATCATCGAACTTGGCTAATTCGCTGAAGGAGCAATGGTTTCTTTAAATATACAAGCTTCGTTTCCAACTCATTAAGACGACCATCTTACTTAATAATGTACAGTGTCAGCTTTTGTACTACTTTATCGCCTAGCTAACGCTCGCTATCAACGGTGCGAAGTTCCACTGTAGTCTTGGCGGCGCTACCCGGGATTTTGAATAGATCATCCTTCGCTTATGTCCTTGACCAGATAAGGAATCCAAGTAAATTTAATGCAATTTTAGTCGGACAACAATGAAAAGAATTTATTGTTCTTATATCAAAATTCCCACTAGTCCAAAAGAAACGTCTACCTTTGTGGTTTACAATTAGAAAATTATTATCCTTATCCATACCAAACCAACCAGGTCTGTTCACCGGCCCTTTGTTCTCTAAATATTGCAATGAAATATCATTCACACTTTCTAAAGAGATAGCGGCCCAGATGTCAAAACTAATATTATCCTTCATTTCGTGATTCCTGATCCTGGTCAAGTCTTTCATCCAAGAAAAGCATTTACTCCCCATCTTTGGAAAAATGCTTGCAACACAAAATACCTAATTCAAGGTATTTCAGTGGCAGAATTAACTGCATACATTTGCCCTTGTACACTTACAGGAATTACAATTAATGTATTGAACCTTGTGAACTATTATTGAATCAAATTAATTCATTTTCCTTTATTACACCTTTATTTCGGAAGTGAAATAATAATCCAACTTATATAAGACTTAATATCAAATCTTTTGCAAATACCAGCCATTCTTTAACTTGGTGAAATTATAGTCAAATGTTGCCTGCGGTTTTCAAGGGCAATGTTTGACTAAACCAATCTATTTACCCGGACATTAAAGCATAAGTAAAAGAAGTGAATTATATAGAAACCTTGCTTTCAACAGGTATTATTCCACTTAAATCAGATAATTTCAATAAAGCCTTCCGTGCCATTGAGCCTAATGATTTGTCCGTCTTGTATTAGCCGGGTGGCATTTTCAACACCTACAATTGCGGGTAAACCATATTCCCTTGCAATAACGGCACCATGGGTCATCAACCCGCCAACTTCAGTGATTAGCCCCTTCACTAACACGAAAAGTGGCGTCCAACTCGGATCTGTAAATGGAGTAATTAAAATATCTCCTTCCTCAATATCAGCATCTTCCATGTTAAAAATTATCCTAGCCCTACCTTCGACAATTCCGGTAGAAACCGGTAACCCGATAATTGCATTCGCAGGTAAATTCTCCCTTTTGTACTCGCCTGTGAATATTTCACCGTCTGAAGTTATCACCCTAGGGGGATTCAACCTTTTATTTTGTTCATGTACCGTTCTCCGGTTTGCAATCAGGTTTTTATCGATAATTCTTGTTTGCACTAAGCCTTTCAACTCATTAAAATCCAGGTAAAATATATCTTCAATTTCATCGATGATACCTGCTCTCAATAATACGTCGGCTTCACGAAGCAATGCTCTTTTATATATAAAATAACGACAAATGATATCATATTTTGGATATTCCCTGAAGCCGCAATAATTCCGTAAGAAGTCGATTGCTTTTTTAGTTGCTACAGCCATTTCTTCCCCACCGCTTAAAGTCCGTATACGGTTTAATAATTCCTGTTCCTTTGACTTGGCATTTCTTAGCCCTTGTTCAAATTTCCTTTTCGCTGCACCTGTATCAAAACTTTTGATATTACTTAGAATAAGCGGTATCAATGTACTTGGTTTTTCTCTCCACCTGGGACGGGTAATATCGATTTCTCCTGTACAGCGCATACCATATTTATCAAGGAAGCCACATATAGCATCCTTAGCAAGCTGTCCTCCTGCTATATGATGCATCTGTTCCAGAAAATTATCCTCCTTAACAGTTGACAGGTAGGTCACCAATTCAGGGTAGGGACGAATTACATCGGCAACATCCAATAAATCCAGCCCCATTTGAGAAGTAATATTATTAGGTGCAGACTGTGTTAAAATATCCGCAGCATTCTTTTCTCCAAGCCATCTTTCTATTCTACAGTTAATCCAATTGGCAGCATTCATGATAGCCATTATAAGTTGGAATACCTGTGGATTCAACATCAATTTGGTTGACATCGTGATATCATCCAAAATGAAGTCAAAAAGTTCCGCTCCGGACTTAGATAGAATTTCCTTTTCCAAAACTGAAATCGTACGTTGGCTTTCTTGTATTAATTCTTGTACGATATTGGACTGCTCTTCAAAAGGCGCTTTGAACTCGGAAGACAATTCCGTTTCCACTTCGCTACTATTTTCTTTATCCAAGTGTTCACCGGGTGCTATGTTAATAATATCTCCACGTTTTAAGATATTCATAATGGCATCCTTTAACAAGGGGTCAGATTGTTCCATAAGATCTAACAGGGCTTTCCTACTTTCTGGCTTAGATAAATTTTCCGAAATGTCAACAAACAATCTACCTCCCGCGGTATCCATAGGGCGAACAACTTTAAGCAGAAAAAAAGAAATACCCAAGGGCTTCATCGCATCAGTCATCATTTGCTGATGCCCTACGGATATGTAAACATGTTTCTTTTCATCATCAGCTTTTGGAATCGGAAATAAAGTAGTAATCGGCCTGCTTTGCACGATAAAAACTTGATGATCTGCAAAACACCATTCGATATCTTGGGGACAGCCAAAATGGGCTTCTATTTTTCTACCCAAATCAGCCAAGTATAAAATTTCCTCATCATTTAGCACCTGTGATTCTTGTTGTTCGATGCTAAGGGATAAGGCTTCAGTACCACCTTCTAGTCTTGCTGAAACAGCCATTTTTTTGAAGGATATCCTTTTTTCAACTATACAACCATTCAAAGTTTTATAATTATCAGCGGACACCCTACCTTCCACCAAAGCGGAACCTAAGCCAAAACCAGCATCGATGGAGACCACTTTTCTATTGGATGTAACTGGATCCGCTGTAAAAAGTATTCCCGAAGCCTCTGAAAATACCATTTTCTGGATAATGACTGCTAATTGCACCCGTTTATGATCCCAACCGTTTTGCATACGGTATATTACGGCTCGATCCGTGTAAAGGGAAGCCCAACATTTACTTAGATGTTCCAATATCGAATGGATTCCTGTAATGTTTAGGAAAGAGTCCTGCTGTCCAGCAAATGAAGCAGTTGGTAAATCCTCTGCAGTAGCGCTGGAACGCAAGGCATATGCAACTTGAGAGCCATCAACAGCCAACTGGTCTTTAATTTCAGCAACTATATGACCCGGGATTGCAATATTTTCAATAGCCCAACGAATTTGAGAACAGATATCTGCTACCTTTGACCGATCTGAAATAATAAGGCCATCCAATTGATCAATCAAACGGAGGACATGCTCATTTTCAAAGACGACTTCTTGAAAAGCTACAGTCGTGACACAAAAGCCAGCAGGTACATTGATATGTTTAATTGTGTGCAATTCACCTAAGTTTGCTGCTTTGCCACCTACAGTAGCGATCATAGATTTATCAACATGCTGAATTGGAAGGATATAATTATACATAAGCTGGTAATTTTTGCATCAATTGATCATTATTTCTGCAAGTTTTCAGTAGTCTTTTTCATAATCGCAATAGCCTTTTCGAAGTAGGATTCTAGTACCTTTATTTCGTCGGCAGAATAAGTCGCGAGCAGCTTTTCGGATTCCGAGCGGTAATCTTTATACAATGGGGCAAGCAAATCCATAATTTTTTGAGTGTCTGGTTCTATTATTACTCTTCGCCTATCCCCTTCTGTAAATTTCCTTTTCACTAAACCTTTCTTTTCAAAGCGGTCTATAAGCCCGGTAATGGCACCACTAGTTAGCCCGGTCAGCGTACCCCACTCTCCGGCAGTCATTTCTCCCTTTTGAAGTAAAAAACCCAAGTATTTATGGTCCGTCCCAGAAAGCCCCGCCTTCCGACCTACAGTTTCATGCATTTCGATTGATGTATATGCATACCACTGGCTAAGTTTACGAATCTGCCGAACCTGATCTGATTTCTTAGTATCGATGGCCATTATTTAATTGATTTAATAATATCTTAGACACTAAGATAATAATTTATTTAGATTTTTAATCAAAAAACGAATTATTTAGAATCTTCGTGACCATTTGAGGGGTCAGTTCTTATTTTAAAATTTTTACAATGGGATTCGTTCATACATTCGGCTAACCGTTTAAGTTCTTCTTCCCAACCATTGATCAATGCTTCCTTTTTCTTTCTACTCCAACGCTGGATTTGCTTTTCTCTATAGAAAGCCCAATCTATACGATTATATACTTCGTAATACACCAATTTGACGGGTAAGCGTTTCATAGTATGCTTGGCGCCATTGCCGGATTGATGTTGCGCTAGGCGGCGCTTTAGATACTTCGTACTGCCGGTGTAGTAACTTCCGTCTGAACAGAGTAGTATGTATGTGTAACCTTTCATGGTAGCCCCAATGTGTCTTCGGCTTCGCTCAGACACAGTTGATGTGCCTCTCAAAACCAGTGAGAAAATCCCCTTCCTAGATCATTATAAAATCAAAAACGCATTCTCAAAATAATAAGTAATGATGGTTAACAAACTTGTTTCAGGTATGCTAGAACACCAAAAACAAACTATATCTGAAATATCTCCAACAACCGCCAAAACTTCCATCAACTGTGTCTTCGGCTACGCTCAGACACAGTTGATGCGCCTCTCGAAACCAGTAAGAAAATCCCCTTACTTGATCATTATAAAATCAAAAACGCATTCTCAAAATAATAAGTAAAGATGGTTAACAAACTTGTTTCAGGTATGCTAGAACACCCGAACACCAAAAACAAACTATATCTGAAATATCTCCAACAACACCCAAAACTTCCATCAACTGTGTCTGAGCGAAGTCGAAGACACAGTTGATGCGCCTCTCAAAACCAGCGAGAAAATCTCCTTACTTGATCATTATAAAATCAAAAACGCATTCTCAAAATAATAAGTAAAGATGGTTAACATACTTATTTCAGGTATGCTAGAACACCCGAACACCAAAAACAAACAATATCTAAAATATCTCCAACAACACCCAACCACACCCAAAAGCTTCCATCAACTGTGTCTTCGGCTTCGCTCAGACACAGTTGATGCACCTCTCGAAACCAATGATAAAATCGCCTTACCTAGATCATTATAAAATCAAAATACATTCTCAAAATAATAAGTAAAGATGGTTAACATACTTATTTCAGGTATGCTAGAACACCCGAACAACAGGCACAAACAATATCTAAAATATCTCCAACAACACCCAAAACATCCATCAACTGTGTCTGAGCGAAGCCGAAGACACAGTTGATACACCTCTCGAAACCAGCAATAAAATCCCCTTCCTTAGATCAAAAAAAAATCAAAAATGTCATCTGAAAATAATAAGTGCAGATGGCTAACAAACATTATTACCGGGTACCTATACAACACCCTAACATCAAGAACAAACAATATCTAAATTCTCCAACACCCCCAAAAACTTCCATCAACTGTGTCTGAGCGAAGCCGAAGACACAGTTGATGAACCTAGCGGAGAGAGAGGGATTCGAACCCCCGGACCTGTTACAGTCAACGGTTTTCAAGACCGTCGCAATCGACCACTCTGCCATCTCTCCGCTGCAAAAGTAGAAAACTGGATCAATTTTCAAAAAAAAATTTCTTCGTTGTGGAAAACTTCATGTGTAGTATAAACAAAACAACCGGCTTAAAATTAAGCCGGTTGCGGTTTTAGCGGGTATCAATCAACATAAAAAGTATCCTTTATTCATAGCCACCACCTAATGCCCGGTACAATTCTGCCACAGCTTGTAATTGTTGGCGATGTACATCCGCGAGATTCAACTCGGATTGCAATGCATTAGATTGTGCTGTAACTACCTCTAAATAGTTCGCCAATCCACCTGTAAAAAGCATCTTCGCATTATTTACAGCCTTGCTATTATTCTGATTCTGCGCAATGACGATGCGTTCCTGCTCTTTCAATTTATCAATACCTGCCAAGCTGTTGCTCACTTCGTGAACGGCACTCAATACCTGCATCTTGAAATTAAGCTCTGCCTCTTCCCTTTGTGCTTTGGCCACTTCTAAGCGGGTCTTCAATGCCCTTCTTTGAAAGATCGGCTGCGTTATCCCCCCCGTAACAGTTGCAAATAATGAGCCGGGAAGCGTGAACCATTGGCTGGCTTTAAACGCATTGACCCCACCTGTCGCAGTAATGCTCAAACTGGGATACATACTACCTTGCGCTACCCCTACATTGGCATTTGCCGCAATTAATTGTTGTTCCGCGGCCCTTACATCTGGCCTGTAATGCAATAACACGGCAGGTACACCTGCTGAAAGTTGCTCATATACCGGGAAGTCATTAATAGCACCGATGCGATTTACGGTACCTGGAAATTCTGCGCCCAAAAGACGGAGTGCATTCTGCTGTACTATTATGGCTTGCTCTAATTGGGGAACCAATTTAGATGCCACCAATTGTTGAGATATGGCTTGTTGCACCGCCAGTTCCGTTGCCGATCCCGCTTCCTTTTGCAAGCGGATCATCGTTACGATCGTATCACTTAAAGCCACATTTTTCTTGGCTATATTTAATTGTGCATCCAACATTAATAGGTTAAAATAACCACTAGCTACCGTAGCTACCAATGTCGTTTGCACGGCTCTTACCGCCTCGTAAGTTTGTAAGTAGCTAGCTTGTGCCGCTTCTTTCTGACGGCGGATTTTGCCCCAAATGTCTGCTTCCCAAGTCGCTCCAACACTCACTGTATAGTCTTCAATATGACTGGTACCGATGAAATTATCCAAACTCAAACCATTCAAGCTGTTCTTTGATGGTATATTAGTTGATGCATTCACTTGCCCAGTT
Source organism: Chitinophaga caeni (assembly GCF_002557795.1). NCBI lineage: Bacteria > Pseudomonadati > Bacteroidota > Chitinophagia > Chitinophagales > Chitinophagaceae > Chitinophaga > Chitinophaga caeni. The sequence goes on from NZ_CP023777.1 coordinate 4,959,088, forward strand.
ACAGATGGATAAAAGGCCGCCCTTGCTTGTTTTAAATAGGATTGTGCGGCAGATAATCGCTGCACGGCTATTTTCAAATCAAGATTATTCTTCAATGTATTTTCGATCAGCAACTGGAGTTGGGATTCATTGAAAAATGCTTTCCAACTCACTGCTGCAATTGAACTATCACCCGTAGATTGATCTTGGTATTGTTGGGGTAAACCAAGATCCGGTGATTCATAATTACGGCCAACGCGGCAGGCACTCACAGTGCCTACCAACGCTAGCAGTAGTATATATGGATAGAAATTTCTTTTCCTCATCTCTTTATTTTTATTTGATTTACCGCTACTTACCATTTTGATTCTGTTGTTTCGATCGGTGTCGGCTTAGGTTTCCCGCTTACCTTCTCCTGTAAATACTGGAAGATGATAAACAATACGGGTATTACAAATATCCCTAAGAATACCCCGGTTAACATCCCCCCGGCAGCACCGGTACTGATAGATTTGTTTCCTAATGCCGAGGATCCAGATGCTCTCATCAACGGGATCAATCCCACGATGAAGGCAAAGGAAGTCATCAAGATCGGGCGAAGCCTTAACTTCGCTGCTTGCAAGCTTGCTGCCAATAACCCCATTCCTGCGCGGCGGCGCTGTACTGCATACTCTACGATCAAGATGGCATTTTTCGCTAACAAACCTATCAACATAATTAAACCCACCTGTACATAGATATTGTTATCAATACCAAACAACCGTATAAATAAGAATACTCCGAAGATCCCCAGTGGAATTGAAAGTATAACGGACAAGGGTAATATGTAGCTTTCATATTGAGCTGCCAGCAAGAAGTACACGAATATCAAACAGAGCAAGAAAATGATTGCCGCCTGTCCACCGGCGCTGATCTCTTCCTTGGTCATACCTACCCATTCGTAACTATACCCACGGGGTAAATACTGCGCTGCAACTTCTTCCACTGCCTTGATAGCATCACCGGAACTATACCCCGGTTTCGGTTGCCCGTTGATCGACACGGAGGTAAATAGGTTATTCCTGGTCACTGTTTCCGGACCATAAACTTTCTTTAATTCTACAACCTCGTTCATCGGTACCATTTCCCCGCCCATATTCTTCACGAAAATGCCGTTCAATGAGCTAGGCTCGGCACGGGTATTAGCATCCGCTTGTACGATCACGCGATAATACTTGCCGAAACGGTTGAAATCACTAGCAAAGGAACTACCATAATACACCTGCAATGTTTGCAGTATCTCGCTGATAGGTACGCCCAATTGCTTTGCCCTTAATTCATCAATCTCTATATTAAATTGAGGGTTACCATTATTAAATGTGGTAAAGGCAAAGGCGATCTCTTTCCGCTTCATCAGTTCACCGATAAATCCATACGCCACGTTCGATAACTTATCAAGACTTCCACCTGTCCTATCTTGCAGGATCACTTCAAACCCGTCCATATTACTAAACCCTGGAACCGTAGGCATATTAAATAAGAAGATGTTTGCCTCTTTAATGGAAGCTAATTGTGCTTGCATCGCTCCCATTACTTCCTGGATATTCTTCACCTGCCCACGATCTTCATAAGGTTTCATTTTCACGAAACCCACTGCATATGATGAGCTAATTGAATTAGTCAGGATATTCAAACCGGAAACACTTAAATAGTGGTTCACAGCTTCGAATCGTTTCATGATGCCTTCTACCTTGCTCACAACTTTCTTCGTTCTTTCCAAGGAACTACCGGCAGGCATACTGACAGAATACACGATAAAACCTTGGTCTTCCGTGGGGATAAACCCCGTAGGCGTTTTGCGCACCATCCAAACGGTAGCTACAGTTACCAAAGCCAAGCCTGCTAATGCCCACCATTTGCGCCTTACCAAGAATTGCAAGCTGCGGGTATATTTTGCGGTCATCACGTTAAAACCGGCATTGAAAGCTGTAAAAAACCGTTTTCCAAAACCTTTCTTCTCAACATGCCCCCCTTCACCAGCGGCATGGTTATTTTTCAGCAACAACGCACATAAAGCGGGACTTAGTGTCAATGCATTCACCGCGGAAATCAAAATCGCGATGGCGAGCGTAAAGGCAAACTGCCTGTAAAACACTCCTGCCGGACCTTGCATGAACCCTACAGGGATAAATACTGCCGACATCACCAACGTGATCGAGATAATGGCCCCGGAAATTTCCTGCATGGAACTGATCGTAGCGTCCTTGGGACTCATATTGATCCTTTCCATCTTGGCATGGACGGCCTCCACCACCACGATCGCATCATCCACCACGATACCGATGGCCAACACGAGCGCGAATAATGTTAGCAAGTTGATGGTAAAACCAAACAATTGCATGAAGAAGAACGTACCGATGATAGCTACCGGCACTGCAATAGCCGGGATCAACGTGGATCTAAAATCTTGCAAGAAGATAAATACCACGATGAACACCAAGATAAAAGCCTCGATAAGCGTATGCTTCACTTGGTCTATTGATTCATCTAAATATTCTTTCGTACTATAAATATTGAAGTATTCCACGTCTGCCGGGAATGCTTTCGAGGCTTTTTGCATTAATTCATTTACAGCCACCTGGATGTCGTTGGCATTGGAACCGGCTGTTTGATATAACGCGATACCGATACCATATTTACCATTCACCTTCGTATCATTACTGTAGGTAAATGAACCGAATTCCACGCGGGCAACATCGCCCAACCTAAGCAAAGATCCATCCGGGTTAGCGCGCAAGATGATGTTTTCATACTGCTCGCCCTTGTTGAGCTTACCTTTGTACTTGATAACATATTCGAAGGATTCACTCGTGTTTTCCCCGAAACGTCCCGGCGCTGCTTCCACGTTTTGTTCGCGGATAGCATTCAGCACATCTTGCGGCGACATGTTATAAGCAGCCAAACGATCCGGGCGCAACCAAATCCTCATCGCGTAATCCTTCGCACCGAATACCATCGCTTGCCCCACGCCGTTGATCCTTTGCATCTCCGGGATGATATTGATCTTAGCATAGTTTTGCAAGAACGTTTCATCATAAGCTTTGTTATCACTTTGCAAGTTCACCACCATGATCATACTGTTTTGTTGCTTTTGCGTAGTGATACCTGCTTGAACCACCTCCGTGGGTAATAAGCTCGTTGCTTTTGATACGCGGTTTTGAACATTCACAGCTGCCATGTCGGGATCTGTACCCAGCTTAAAATAAACTGTCAAGATCATAGACCCATCGTTATTGGAGGTAGATGTCATGTAAGTCATGTTCTCCACACCATTAACGGCTTCTTCGATCGGTGTTGCCACGGAACGGGCAACCACTTCCGCATTGGCCCCCGGGTACGAGGCTTGCACTTGCACGCTAGGTGGTGCAATATCTGGGAATTGCGTCACGGGTAATGATACCAGTGACAAGCCTCCCAGTAAAACCAGTATAATAGAGACTACTGTAGCCAATACAGGTCGTTCTATAAATTTTCTTAGCATTGATTTTTTAATTTGTCGGTAATAACCGCTACATCATTGTAAAATGTATAAATAATGACCCTAAATTTAAGGGCAAGCACCCCCCTGTAGCACCATTCCCATAATGCTTCATACCAGGATAGAAATTGATAGTACAATAATTACTACCTCATAGGATTTTCCTTCAATAAACTATCCAAGGAAATATTCTCCGGTGCGATGATTGCTCCATCCTGCAAACGATCGAATCCTGAATAAACAATCTTATCACCACCTTTCACACCTCCGGATACCAGGTAATAATTCCCGCTTTTACCATTGATCAACAGCGGCTTACTAGCCACCTTGTTGCTATCCCCCACAACGAATACAAACACTTTATCTTGTAATTCGTAGGTAGCATTCTGCGGTACAACTACCGCATTTTCAACGGTTGTAGGAATTCTTACTTTACCGGTAGCTCCGGTGCGCAATTCACCATTCGGATTCGGGAAGGTAGCCCTTAAGCTGATGGCTCCCATTGTTTTATCGAATTGGCCATCCACTGTTTCCACGGTTCCTTCTTGCTGGTAAACTGAATTATCTGCCAGTACTAATGATACTTTAGGCAAATGACTTAACTTCTCACGGATCGTAGTTCCGGGGTAAGCCTCTTTAAATTGCAAGAAATCCTTCTCGCTAAAAGAAAAGTAAGCATACACTTCACTCACATCGGAAATTACCGTCAATGCCTGCGTCTCCATTCTGCCTACGAGGCTTCCAACTTTATAAGGGATTCTCCCGATGTAACCATCTACCGGCGCCGTAATGTACGTATAGCCGAGGTTGATCTTAGCATTGCTAACCATCGCTTCCGCCTGTGCCACAGTAGCTTTGGCAGCCGCTTCGGCAGATTGTGCCGTTTTCAATTGCACTTCTCCCACCACGTTATTTTTAACAAGTGGTGCCAGGCGATCTACCTCGATCTTAGCTTTATCCAGGTTAGCTTGCGCTGCCATCAAATTTGCTTGGGCATTGCTTAAAGCTTCCTGGTACACGCGGTCATTGACCTTGAATAGAGGTTGTCCTTTTTTAACGGCAGCCCCTTCATCTACAAAGATCTTATCCAAGATACCTTCTACTTGCGGCCTGATTTCCACGTTCACTTTTCCTTCTATAGCCGCGTTATAATCGCGTGAAGTTGCTGCATCGATCTGCTTCAGTTGTACTACCGGCAAGCTTGGCGTTTGATTTGCCATTGGAGCCGGGCCAGCGCTGGAGCTAGCGCAACTGTTTAATATAATCATTAGCAAGCCTGCCAGCAGCGCAGGGGCTAAGTTGAGTTTGTTGTAAATAGGTGTTCCTTTTCTCATCATTTTAAAATTATACAGGTAATAGCTGTCCACCATCCCAAGATGCCAATCTTAGAAAGCAAAGCGCACGAAAGCATAGGTAGTGAGGTGTACCTACCTTGGGCGCAACAGTGTGAACATTGTTAGGAAAAAATAATCATTGATCTGCAAGGCAAAAATCTAAGAAACGTCATAGCCGAAATTGTATGGGGGAAAGTCGGCGTAGCAGATCCCGGCGTTTCGAGAATTACATGGTTATCATAATTGTAATATTTAAATGCAGCACAAAAATATAAACTAATTTCATAAGTCGTACTTACAAAATCGAGGGATTAATTGTACTTTTCACGGATTGTCCTTTGAAATGAAGCAGGAGTAATGCCTGTATGCCTTTTAAAGTACCTATTAAAATATGCATCATCATCAAAATTCAATTGAAAAGCGATCTCCTTCACCGAATGTTGCCGCCAATATAATAGCCGTTTGGCCTCCGTAACCCTTTTCGTATCAATAATATGCTTGGCATTGTTACCCGTTACAGTTTTCACCATGTCATTTAAATGTCCGGGTGTAACATGCAACATATCTGCGTAGTCGGAGACCTGTGCCAACTCCTTGTAATTCCTATCAACTAATAGCTTGAATTGACGGAATATATTCAACTGTGAAGTATCATTATTCCAGTCCTTCCCATTCCCCTTGATATCGATGGCGTCTTCGGCGGAAATACGGCCGCAAGCCGTGATGAAGGCACTTAAAATATTCCTGATAATAATCGATTTCCTCGGTTTATTCTCCTTCACTTCCCTCATCATGATGTCCGTGTAAGAAAGTAATTCCTGCACATGCGAGGGGGAAAGGTGTATCAAGTTATTATTGAAAACGCATTCCCAACAACTGATCATCCCTTCGGACTCTGCCAATAGGAAATCGCTGGTAAAATACAAGGAAATAAACTCTGAATCCGTAATCAGTTCATGTTTATGAACTTGTTCCGGCGTAATTAACAGTACGGCCGGCGCATTGACTACGAACTTTTCAAAATCGAGGAAAAGCGTACTACTGCCTTTCAGCATTAACCCGATGCTGAACCCGTCATGGCGGTGCGGCGGCTCCACGCTGTATTCAGAATCGACTGTATATTTTAGGTGCTTAATCACAAATTCCGATCCCGCGGTACAATCCTTCAAACTATATACGGGTATATCCGCGGTATTAAGTACTTCCATGTTGCTACAAATTTGATGGTTAATATATCGGGACCGGTATTACATTACCTTTAGGTAACTTTCCTTTTCCCTTTTACGGATTCTTCCTTGGGGCGCTCTTTTACCGCTACAAGGTCGTTGATCTGTACGTTCATCGGGAAGTTCCCCAATTGAACGATGGCCCTTTTATCGCGGATCTCGATCAGTTTACCTACCTGGTTATTGCTCTTAATTTTTACCAGGTCCCCGACATTACATTCCTTCGAAACCTCAACGAATTTATCTTGGACCTTCTTCTCAAACTTTTCATTGATGATCTTTTCTTTCTTTTTGAAGAGCAGGTTTTCTGCTTGCTTGATCACCTTCTGTTTATCATCGGTGCGTTTCCATTCTATGATTAGCTGTTTCATCTTCCGCTCCATATCCTTCAGGTAATGGATTTCATCCTCCTTGATCTTATTCTGTAGCTTGAGGAAGGTTACTTGCTGGTGCTTTCTTTCCTTATCACTTAAGTATTCAAACTCCCGTTTCAACTTCTCATTCTCTTTCATCAACTTCTGCAATTCCCGCTCCTTGCTTTCGACCTTCTGTAAATCTTGCTCCGCTTTATTTAACAGCTTATCGAGTTTAAAATGACCATCATCCACCAATTTCTTCGCTCGTTGAATCAAGCCGGGATGCAGGCCGATACGCTGCGCGATCGAAAAGGTATAAGAGCTACCGGGTTTGCCAACGATCAACCGGTACATCGGCGCCAAGTTCTCTTCATCAAAACCCATGGCCCCGTTGATGATTCCCTTGACCTTGTTGGCCATGATCTTCAAGTTCAGGTAATGCGTGGTAACGATACCGAAGGCATGCTTCCTTGCTAGCTCTTCCATGATTACTTCTGCAAAAGCACCGCCCAGGTTAGGATCAGACCCGCTACCCAGTTCATCTATGAAGAAGAGCGTTTTCCCATTCGCGTTTTCCATGAAATATTTCATGTTCTTTAAATGCGAACTGTAAGTACTCAATTCAAACTCCAAGGACTGCGTATCCCCGATATGGATCATCAATTGCTTGAAAATCCCGATCTGCGAAGTAGGGTGCACAGGAACCAGCAACCCTGCCTGTAACATGAGTTGTATCAAGCCTACTGTTTTCATGGTAACCGTCTTCCCCCCGGCATTTGGCCCGCTGATCACGAGAATGTGCCCGTCTTTATTCAAAGTCAGGTTTACCGGGATCGTCGGTTTCTGGTTCCTCTTGTTATATAAATACAACAAGGGATGATAGGCCTCAACAAGATGAATCTGCGGATGCTGTTCCAACATCGGGTAGTTACCATTTAGATCCAATGCCAGCTTCGCCTTTGCCCTAATAAAATCGTAGGTACCGCTGATTTGGTAATAATGTTCCAGCAGGTCCTTGAACCGGGCAACCTGCGAGGTGAGGGTTTTGAGAATCCGTTGTACTTCCCGCCCCTCCTCTCGTTCCAAGCTAAATACTTCATTGTTCAGTTCGATCGTTTCTTCCGGCTCCACGAAGACGGTTTTGCGGGTATCGGATTCACCGTGTAAAATACCCTTCACCATTCTTTTCTGCTCGGCAAAAATGGCTACGACCCTCCTGCCGCTTAGGAAAGCTTCCTCGATATCAGCCAGGTAGCCTTGCTTGGCAAGCTTTTGCAATACGCGGTCGAAAGCCCGCCTTAACTCGTTTCTCTTGCGGTACAGGTTCATCCTGATCTTAGATAGTTCAGGAGTGGCATTGTCTCTCACCTGCCCCGATTCGTCGAGAACCTCGTCGATCAGTTGCACGATCTTTTTCTCGTAATACGTATCCGCGATCACCTCGGCCAAACCCGCGTATTGGATTCTTCTTTCGGCATCGAAGAAGCGGAATATCCCTTCCATGCTTTCCACCATCCTCCGGATCGACAAAAACTGCTCGCCAGATAAAGTGGCGCCCTGGATGCCCAACAACCTCAACTCTCCCTTGATATTCAAGATAAAATCATTGGGAAAATATTCTTGAATCAGTAATAATTGTTTATACTCATGCGCTTGTTGCAGCGCGGATTTCACGTAATCTAGATGAGTATGGAGCCTTAGCTCGGCAACCATTTGTTTTCCAAGTTCAGTTCTGCAATGTTCGGATAGCAGTAGCTGAACCTTATCAAATTCCAATTGCGCTAAGGCAGACCCTGGAAAATATTTCAATGTGATATTCTATTTAAAATTGCAGGTAAATAGGTAAAAAAGGCCATCATTCCTTTTTATACCCGTATAAATAATTCTTATTAGTGGTATGGATCAATGGCTAATCCCGGTTTTAGTCTGCCAGTTCCATTTATAAAATGGGTGTTTTCATCTTAAATTGCCTTTTAGTAATGTCCATTCGCAAATGGATCTACATTGCGATGGATGGTTACACGATACTTGGGAATGGATGCGAATTGCGCATGGATGCTAATTTAACCCTGCAAAATTAAGCAACTCGATCTATTTTGAACATATTTATTTTAATTACTTGGTAATTGATAACGGAATGTTAAAGTTGAATCTCCACCAAACTCAAGCTGGTAGGGAATCGTATATTGTATAAGAAGCAAAAATATCAAGATCATATAAATGTAAAATATGAATATCATGAAGGCGAAACAAGTGTTGTTCAGTAGTTTTGCATGGCTGTTATCCCTTACTGCTTGTGCACAGCAGCCTACAAAACAAGATAAAGTTCCAGCAGATATGACTATAAATAAAAATACGCCCACCGCCGTAGCTACCTTTGGTAACGGCTGTTTTTGGTGTTCCGAGGCAATCTTCCAAAGCTTGGAAGGGGTTTTAAAAGTAGAATCCGGCTATTCCGGGGGAACTGTACCCGACCCTACCTATAAGGAAGTATGCACCGGAACTACGGGCCATGCCGAGGTAATACAGATCACCTATGATCCTACCAAGATCAGTTACGATGATCTCCTGGCTGCCTTCTGGGAAAGTCACGATCCTACTACGCTCAACAGGCAAGGAAACGATGTAGGTACACAGTACCGTTCCGTCGTGTTTTACCATGATGATGAGCAAAAAGAGAAGGCGGAATACTACAAGAAGAAACTGGATGAATCCGGCGCTTATAAAGACCCGATTGTTACGGAGATCGCACCTTTCAGCAAATTTTATAAGGCCGAGAATTACCATCAAGATTATTATAATCTCAACGGTTCCCAACCTTATTGCCATTACGTCATCAAGCCTAAATTGGAAAAATTCAGGAAGGTGTTTAAAGATAAATTGAAAAAATAAACGCTGAATGCCAGGGGCTAAGCATACCCACCGTCGCTACCATTGCGCCGGTGGGTATTTTTATTACCAGCGGAAGTTTATTGGCTCCATTTATACATCCAGGCCAAGAGAAAATACGCGACTGCCGTAATCATCAATACGTAACCGGAAAAGCCGACCGGCACGATGATGTCTTTAGACAACCAAGCATACATATCCGCAAAATAGGCTAATACTGCCATCAGTAAACCTGTGGCTCCAATGAATAGTAAAATTTTTTTCATATGGGTGTCCTTCTAATAATTCAACGTTTCAACTCTGAAATAGTTACAGCGTCTAATCCATGGTATTAACGGGATGTTAGACTCGGGTTATCCATGTTCTCATTCATATGTTCGTAGAAATATACCGGGTGGATTTAATACGGGTTAATATTTATAAACATTCTATCAATCCTTGTAAAACAAAGCCCCGGGTTTAAAAAAATTTGCATAATTTGCCGTTGAAATAATACCCATTTAGGGGTATCCACGTTGAAAGATTTCAGCTAGTAAGCTAAAAATTCTATATTCGTAAATCTTTGCGACTTCTTAAAGAAATTTAGAAGCTCGCTTCGATGCGATCATCTAGCACCTTGGAAAGTACACCGGATGATTTGCAATCGAGGAAAGCTCGCGCATTAGCGTGGGCTTCCTGATTATTGCCCGAGTGTACATTCCAAGGTGCTGGGCGATAGGACGGAGCCTGCGCTTCTTTTACCGGCTGGCCCGTTGTTTCAAAACCCAAAACGCATATTGAATGTTAACAACTGACACTACAAACCCTGTTCCCGAACAAATCAACTATTTATTGCGGGATTTCTTTTACAAGCTAGATCAAATTGGCTGTACCCATGTTTCGGTATCTTTGCATATGCCCGATGAAAACTTCCGGGCTATGACTATCCTACAATCCCCGGAAACCATCCGTGTCAACGAAACCAACAACCTGGAATTTATTTCTTGGAAAATGGATCAAAAACCGATGAAGAATATTATTACGATTATCAAGGCAAAGGATGCTGCCACGGGAAAATAGTTGCACTATTAATGCAAGCCTGCCAAGGTACAATAAGTAATTGCAGGAGAAATATAATGTCAAAAAATTTGGAGGGGTTTATTACCTTTCAAATACTTCTTTCTCTTTTACGGCCAACCAACCTTTCTTAAATGAAAGCTGGCCCTTTTCATCCCTGGCATACGGGTGGTAAAAAAAGAAGGCGGTATCCATATCGGCAGACTCAACCCAAGCGGTAATGGCATCTACCGGTTCCCCGATCTCCGGGTTTATAACATTTACATCAAAAAGGATAACGCCGGCTATTAACTTGGTCGATTCGCGGAAAACTTCTTTCAGATCCTCGATCAACTTTTCGGCGGTAGGATATTCATTGCCATCGAAAGAACCGATATGCATAATACTTCCATCCCCTTGCATGGCTGCGGCGATAGGATAAAATTCACCGTACTTTTCCAAAAGTTCGGTGGCAAACGGTAAAGTTACATCCAGTAATGCTTGAATTTCTTTCATGCCTCGATGGAAACAATATTGTATCCTGCAATATCCAATCTTTTTGCGGGATATAAAACAAGAAATTTATATACTTTTCCTTTACAAGATGAAATTTACGTAACTACCATCAATTTTTTTACTAATTACTGCTAATTTTCTTCAAATAATTAGCTCCATACCCGGTTAAAAATCGATCAAAGTGGCTGACAATCAAAGCCAAGTTGTTTGACGAAACTCAAGATTCTGCCTTCGTCGAACTCTTTAGTGGCTACCACCCTCAATACCTTGTCAATATCTTCCATATCAATGGAACAATTATCTAATTGAAAATGAGTAGACAATGATTCGATGACCAACCTTTTATTTTCTTTCGTATTTATATTGGTTTTATATATGCCTACCATGGTTATTCAGTTGTTTAGGAATAAATTTGTACAAATTTCGTTCAGGACAAACGGAACTACTTACATTTGAAGGATTATTTCTTACATCTAACGGATTAATTATGTCGCTGGTAATAAAGGACGATACCAATGCTGTGCTGGCGGTTGATGAAATTAAAAGCAACTACGAAAACCTGGACTCCCCGGTACTAATAGAGCAAGACCATGTTTTAGAATACGAATTTGCCAAGGCCAATTTCAAGGAGATGTGCTTCGATGGTATCCTATTGGGTTACGGCAGTGTAAATACCCAGGCTAATATCCAGGTAGAAGCCTCCGAACTAGACCCCATGATCGGGCTAATGTTTATTTTAAATGGCGAGGTAACAGCAAGTATACGGGAACCTTCGAGGAAACTCCATTTCAAGAACTACCAACATAATATCATCTATAACCCCCACAACGAAGATCATGTAAACCTTATTCAACAACCGGAATTACAAGTCTTCGGGGTTGCCTTCACCAAGAAAAAATTCCTGGAAATGGCAGTGGGAAATGGAAGGGTGTTGGAACAACACGCGGAAATTATCGATAAAAACCAGCTGCTGTTGCTGGACCGGAACCAGGTAGTAACCTACAAGATGATGGAGATCATCAATTCTATCAAGCATTGTAATTATAAAGACGGGTTGAAAAAATTGTTCCTGCAATCGAAAGCCTTGGAGCTGTTAGCATTGCAATGCGAACAGATCGAACAACATTCGCTGCCTCAAGACCCTGTACTAAGGCTTTCCCCGCAAGATATCGAGAAGATTTATTTCGTGCGTGATATTATTATAAACCATGTTCAAACACCTTTATCGCTGGTAGATTTATCAAGGTTAGCCGGTTTGAATGAATTTAAGCTGAAGAAGGGTTTTAAACAGGTATTTGGCAACACGGTGTTCGGCTATTTACACGATTACAGGTTGGAAATGGCGCAAGATTGGGTGCGCGACCCTTCGAAGAGTTTAACCGGCATCGCGGATGAGCTTGGATTCTCATCTATCCAACATTTCAGTAACGCTTTCAGGAAAAAATTCGGTTTAAGTCCAAGGCAGATGCGCTAAGCGGTTTGCTTGGAGTTTGGACAATCATCCTTGGAGAAATTTTTGCAGAACTCTTCTAAAGAAATATCTTGTAATAAATCAAAAATCCTTTCATCAATCAACCCGAATAGTTGATCCAGCGATTCATTGATCTTCTTACCAACCGCGCAATCATGGTTAGGCTCGTTAGGGGAATACCCGAAAACGTGTTCGTCTTTAATAGCATGGAAAACATCGCTCAGCAAAATATCCTTTGCAGGTTTAGCCAGGCGGGTGCCCCCATTTTTACCTTCCTTGCTTTCAACCAATTCGAAAGATCGCAAATTGCAAATCTCTTTTCTAACCAAAGCCGGGTTCGCATTCAATGAACCGGCGATAATTTCGCTTGAAAGCCACTCCCCCCCGTTATTTTCTAGCAGGCTGAGTATATGGATCGATATCGCGAATTTACTTTTTATCAATTCTGTAATCAAATTAGTTACAGAACAAAGTTACGCTGATTTTATATAGGAAAAAAATCCTGCGATGGGAACAGGTCAATCACTTGGTTAATAGATCAGCATATATTTATTCTGAATATTATATGAAATTAAATCTTTTCGGAAGAAATGACAACATCCGTCTCCGTACTTATGATGCGATCGTTCACCCTAACATTTACAATTGTTTTAATATCCCCCAATTTAGTCATGCCGTTACTCCTGTCAAGTACGATAGTACCGCCGGTAGTGCCATCTACATTATTTTCACCGGAGGAAATATTTCCTTTAGCTAGCAAGGTGACTGTTTTTTTGTCGATTTTTTGCACGGTATAATTTCCATGAATGATACCACCGGCAAATTCGATGTCGGCATCGAAAGAATCATTCACACCGACCGGTTTTCCAGGCATAGTGTTAAAGGCGGCGTTCATCTGCTTTTTCATGAACTCATTGTTCATACTTTGTTTCAACGCGGTTCTTAAGCCGGGTTTAAATTCGCCTGGAATAGCAACACTATTATCTACAATATTATCGACCATTTTATCTACGCCGAGTACGTTCACCAGGTTTCCATCTTCCGCAATATAGATGCTAAATTCCTGGTCAATCATCCCGGAAAACACTTCTTGAAAAACATCGTACATCAGGATATTTGCTTGCTTGGAACTATCTATCTCTATCGGATGTTCGAACTTGGAATCGTATCCGAATACAAATTTCTTTCCATCGGGCGAAACCAGGTAAGCAATATTTTTATAGCGTAAAGTAATTTCCTGCTGTTTCCTAGTGTTTAATTTACCTACTAAAAATTCGAACTCGAATTTCATCAGCGTGAATAAACTGGCCACTCCTTCCCTTGATGTTTTCGAGCTGCAAGACATCTTGTATAGAAATTTATCCCCTTCATTGTAGCTGGCTCTTAACCTCACTTTTTCCTGCGCGGAGGCAGCAGAAAATAATAAGATGCAGCAGCAAAGGATGTAGCTATACTTCATAAAAATTAATATAAATTTTCTCCTGGGCAAGATACACATCTAGTATTGAATTTCTTGTAACAATTACAGGCTTCCTGCAATAAAAATTACGGGAAGCCTGCGCATGGAGCTTTTACTTTTTATTACGGAAGTGTACTGAAATTAATGGAAGGAGCGCTTCCCGAGCTGGATCGCGTGTAGGTGACGCCTACGCTGTTGCCTACCTCCCTGAATCCGCCACTATACATATACATTGTACCACTTTCTATCCCGGCTCCCTCATCGTAACGTTGATGCGCCGCATCGCTAGCCGTGGTGGTAAAATATGCTTGTGTTACTTCAATCCAGTTACCGGATTCCGTGCGGACCCATTGGTTACCGTAGCGGGCCTTGAAATAGTCACTGCCATTGCTGCCGAAGTTTTCAACGAAAGAATAAAGCCCGCCTAACAGCTGCCCGTTGGTTTTCGATTTATCCCATTCAGCCAATAACCTCCATTCGCTATTTTCCGGCGCATAGTACCAGGCCGTGAATAGCGTATGGGTACCCGATGCTTCGGCATGTACCAGCATCTTGTAAGTATTACCCGTTACCCAGGGAAACACGAGGTAGGTCTGCCCCCCGGAACCTTCGTTCCCGAATTGGTTGTCCACCACGTTTGCCCCCTTGCGAACCAAGGTGACGGCGTAATCAGCAGGGATTTCGTTCGGATCATTCGTATCATAATTGCTCCAGATACTAAACAAGATGCGGCGCTCGGTAGGACTGTTGACCTGTATACCGAAGTAACCATCCCAAAAACCGTTAGTCATGTAATAAGCATATAGCGGATCAGCGCCGCCAGGGACGTTAATTTCCGTGTAGAACCATGCAATGGAGCTATCGCCGGGGTAACTGTAACTCAAATGTGTGGCCGGGGCGCCGCGGTAAACACTTTTATTATATTTCAGTCCCAGGGAACTGCTGATAACTACGGATTTAACATCCGGTAGATAAGTTCCATTTTTTGTTACGGCCTTAATTTCCAAGCAATGATACTTGGCAGAGGTGATATTAAAACTGCCTACGTTCAATGTTACGTAACTGGATGTCTGGTTGACAACCACGTTATAAGTGGTGCCGGAGCTATCGAGCCGAACACGGAGTGTATTCGTATTAGAAGGCGCCTTCACGACTATAGATACATCGATGGATCCCGTAGTTTGCGGATAAAAATATACCCGGCTAAACCCGGATGTATCTATCCAGGCGCCAAGCCCGTTTGAGCCGATAGAGCCATAGCCATTAGACTGATCATAAGGGAATACATAACCATTGCTATAAAGGGTTACGGTGTCATCTGTTGCAAGCAACGGGGTAATTCCTTCATTAGCGGTAGCCGCTTGATCTTTAAGTAGTTCACTGCTGTTAAATTTTGCGCATGCTGTTGCCATGAGGCAAAGTAAAATAATAGGGTATTGCTTCATTTTGGTTGTGGGTTTTGGTTAAACTATATAAAGAGTGCTCCATGTACTTGGGTTATACTTACCGGCCCGCTATTTCATTATTCACTGGAATTGTTAAAAGATTGGCGTTAAAATCGGGTCTATGGGCTAATAGCGGGTAGCTAAATATAATAAACGTATTTTATACATTTATATTTTTTGGGGAAATATATTTTTTAATTGGATCTACCCAAATCGGGTTTTAAGCTGGGGACCTATAAAAAAAAGGAAGTGAGAACGGCCGTTCCCACTTCCTTTTTGCCTAACCTGTATTATAGCAGCTTAGTTGAAAAGTATTTATCAATTACAATTTTGTAAACTTCCCCTCTTGATCTTTCTCCAGGAAGACGGTTTTATTTGCATCATCCTGGGTTACTGTTGAAGCCGGGGCTACCACCGGTTTCGGCTCTTGTTTGGCCATATCTTTCGTATGGAAAATACTTGCCAAAGTTGGCGCTATCACCAGCGACACGATCGACATCAACTTGATCAGGATGTTCATAGAAGGGCCCGAAGTATCTTTAAATGGATCTCCCACCGTATCACCGGTTACGGAAGCCTTATGCGGTTCTGACTTTTTATAATAAGTTTCCCCGTTGATTTCCACCCCTTTTTCAAAAGATTTCTTCGCATTATCCCAAGCGCCACCTGCATTATTTTGGAACATACCCATCAACACACCGCTAACGGTAGCGCCTGCAAGGAAGCCCCCTAATACTTCAGGGCCAAAAATAAAACCGATTATAACAGGGGTAATTAAAGCAATTGCTCCGGGTAGAATCATTTCGCGGATAGATGCCTGTGTTGATATCGCCACACATTTATCGTATTCAGGTTTACCAGTACCTTCCAAGATACCGGGAATCTCCCTAAATTGACGGCGAACTTCTTCCACCATCGCCATAGCCGCGCGACCAACTGCCGCGATAGCTAATGATGAAAAAATGAAAGGAATCATCCCGCCAATAAATAAGCCGGCCAGCACATCTGCTTTATAAATATTAATACCATCAATACCTGCTATACCAACGAAGGCTGCGAATAATGCCAAGGCTGTAAGCGCTGCGGAAGCTATCGCGAAGCCTTTACCAGTCGCGGCAGTAGTATTACCAACCGCATCAAGGATATCTGTTTTTTCCCTAACTTCTTTCGGTAACTCGCTCATTTCGGCAATTCCCCCCGCATTATCAGCAATCGGGCCGAATGCATCGATTGCCAATTGCATAGCCGTAGTAGCCATCATACCGGCGGCAGCGATTGCCACACCATATAAACCTGCGAAATGATAGGAACCGTAAATACCCGCTGCTAATACTATAATGGGTAATAAGGTAGATTCCATTCCAACAGATAGGCCACCGATAATATTCGTTGCATGCCCCGTAGCTGATTGCCTGATAATAGAACGAACCGGGCGTTTACCCATCGCCGTATAATATTCCGTGATGATACTCATCAGCGTTCCGACAAGCAAACCTACTATGATAGCGCCGAATACCCCATTCTTGGTAAACGGAAGGCCGCGCAAAGACATTTCATCCGCCAAAATATAATTAACTAGGAAATAGGAGCAAATGGCTGTTAATACGATAGAACCCCAGTTGCCCATGTTCAACGCTTTCTGTACGGCAGCAGTACTTTGACCGACTGATTCGCTGATCCTTACGAACCAGGTACCGATAATAGAAAAGATAATCCCAAGTCCCGCGATCAACATCGGTAACAGAATCGGTGCTAAACCGCCAAACTGGTCAACCGAGCTGGTTTCAGCGCCTAATACCATGGTTGCTAGCACCGTGGCCACATAAGAACCGAAAAGATCAGCGCCCATACCGGCCACATCGCCTACGTTATCGCCTACGTTATCGGCAATAGTAGCGGGGTTACGTGGATCATCCTCAGGGATTCCCGCTTCTACTTTACCAACAAGGTCAGCGCCTACATCGGCAGCTTTGGTATAGATGCCACCTCCCACGCGGGCAAACAAGGCGATGCTTTCAGCGCCCAAGGAGAAGCCGGTAAGAACTTCAATGGTTTTAATCATCTCGGCGCTATTAGCTTCCGCACCGAAATATGTTTTCAGTACAATAAACAATCCACCCAAACCTAATACGGCTAAGCCAGCAACGCCCATGCCCATTACCGATCCACCGGTGAATGATACTTTCAATGCTTTCGATAAGCTATTTCTCGCCGCGTTAGCTGTACGTACATTCGCTTTCGTTGCGATTTTCATACCTATAAATCCAGCTGTGGCAGAAAATATGGCTCCCATTACAAATGCCAGCGCGATCGTCCAATCGCTATTTTCGTGTGTGGCTCCCATGAACCCTAATAAGAGGGCCGCGATGATCATGAAATAGGTCAAAATTTTATATTCTGCTTTCAGGAAGGCCATGGCGCCATCCGCAATGTATTTAGCAATCTCTTGCATTCGCGCATTTCCTGCGTCTTGACGTGAAACCCATGCACTTTTAACGGCCGTGTACAACAAAGCAATTAATCCGAAAAAAGGTACGATGTAGACGATACTCATAAAGCCTTATTTAAAATTTGGTTGCAAATTGAAATGTATCAGTTAAAAAATAAGTTTAGTAATATAATCTATTTATTTATAATGAATAGGGATTTTTTAGTGAAAAAAATATCCAATTAGCCCTTCCTGGCTGATATCGAAAACATTGATATTGATAGAATTCGCTACAGCAAAGACTTAGAGCTTGTTTGTTGAGGCGCTTTCCCGGATACTGAGAAATACATCCCCGAGATGCCCGATGATATCCCCCGCAGACATCGCTTCCTGCGAATAATGTGCTGATGCCGCATCACCTGCGGCGCCATGAACGTATGCCCCTAGCAGCACGGCCGCTTTCGGTTGGTAACCTTGCGATAGTAAGCCTGTAAGAATACCCGTTAATACATCACCACTGCCACCAGTTGCCATCCCCGGGTTACCGGTACTATTGAAGAAAATGCTTCCATCCGGGCAAGCAATTGCACTAAAGCGGCCTTTCAATAAAATATAGATATTCCATGCTACTGCTTTCGCAGATAACAACCCTAGCCGCTCAAATTCATCGGTAGTTTTACCAAATAATCTTTCAAACTCCTTTGGATGCGGTGTTAAAATAGAATGCGCGGGAATAAACTGCACCAGGGAAGGATTACCTGCTATTATATTTAAAGCATCCGCATCGATAACAACCGGCTGGCGTTGTAAGGTTATCCACCGCTCAAAACTCTTAACCGTAGAGGGGTGCATACCTATACCGGGACCAATACCTATTGCTTTAAAGGTAATACCTAATTGATCAAGATCATGTATGGAACCGCTGAATTCCCCCGCGGGATCCGTAATGCACATCGCCTCAGGAATACTTTCCTGAAGAATTGTATAGCCGCAGGTTGGCACGTAGGCGCTCACTAGCCCGGCACCACTACGAAGGCAAGACCGGGTAGCCAATACTGCCGCCCCCATCTTCCCATAACTACCGGCAATAATGCAAGCATGCCCATAAGTTCCCTTATGCGAAAACGGGGATCTTGGCAAATACAAAGTATCTATTATTGATCTATCAACAAAATGAAAATTTGTCGACACATGCTGCATATAATCTTTGTGCAAACCAATAGGTAATATAACTGGCGTCCCTACCCTATCCGCGTTCTCAGGCAACATGAAAGCCAACTTATAGCATTCAAAAGATAATGTAAAATCGGCATGTACCGAGGGGGCATTCTTTGTTGACCGGTCCGCCATTAACCCCGATGGCATATCGATAGAAACTATGGTACTGTTCTTAGCTTTATTGTTAATATAATGGAAGACATTTGTCAACCAACCACTCACCGGGCGATTAGTGCCGGTACCTAATATCGCATCTATGATAATTGCCCCGGCAGGGATCGCAGGCATTTCATTAACGGCATGCACTACTTGAACCGGGGAATTTACCAGGGCCTTCAACCTGGTTAAATTCATGATATGATCTTCACTGGCATGTTCCATATGCTGTATGATAGCAACATGTACGCGGTATCCAGCTTCGAGTAAAATCCTTGCTATCGCGAGACCGTCGCCACCATTATTACCTTTACCTGCAAAAACGATTACCGGCTGCCCCGGCGGATAGTGGGTTTGTATCCAGTTAGCACAAGCGCGGGAAGCCCGTTCCATCAAGTCAATGCCCGGGATGGGTTCATTTGCTATCGTATAAGCATCCGCTTCGCGGATTTGGGAAGCAGTTAGGATTTTCATAGTATAAAAATACAAAACCCCGGCGAATGCCAGGGTTTTATACCATGGGGTGCATGGATGATAAATTGCTTGCCTATTAAAAGGTGTACCGTGCAGATGCACCGAAAATTCTTTCCCCGTAGTAATCGTGCCCACCGGTAAAGTTTACAAAAGGTTTCACATCACCTTGCAGCGTTAACGGGATATTCTTAAAAGTGTATTCTACACCAAAGATACCGTCAAGGCCTACAATACCTTCCGAATCGTTCTTTACCTTTCTACCGTTTCCATCCCAATAATAATCGCGGTAAACGCCGGCATGTACACCACCACCTGCAAACAGGTTCCATTCTGGATGTGGGAACGGGTTAAAATGATACTCATATAAGCCCGTAAGGGTCACGTTACCAGCAGTATTGTTGGTAAATTCGTGGCTAATAATTCCTTCTAAAGCATGGGGACCGCTAAGGAAGTGTTTCGCTGTAAAACCGATCAACCAGGGGTTTACCCTAACACCGATAGCGGTTTTGTAATTACCACCACCGCGGCTTTGGGCGTTTGATTGAGCAGCTAAAAGGAAAATTACTCCAAATGCTAAGATGATCTTTTTCATCGTTGATCTATTTAAAAAATGGTTTCTCAATGATTTTTTCTAAAAATGTACCTCGCGGAGATGCCAAAGTCGGCCAATGTTGAAGGCGCATTGATATTAACAGCAGGCTTCCAGTCTATGCTTAAATTCATCGGGAAGTTCTGGAAACTATAATTGATGCCTGCAATAGCATCTATCCCGCTGAAAAACTTGGTGTTCCCTTCAATTCTCCGGGTTCCCAAATGGCCTCCTGCCCCAATGTACCAGCCCCAGCCTTCGCTAAGTAAAGTAGTAAGATCATTATGTAGTTGATATAAAGCAGTCAAAGAAATTTGCTCGCTTTGTAAACCACCAATGGCCTCCACCGCAGATTTATCGCTAATGAAATACCTCGCGGTTGCGCCGGTAGGCCATCCTAAACGGGCACCTACCTGCCATTGTTTTGCTTCTTGCCCATAGGTTGAACAAGCAAATAGCGTGCATAGGCTGCATATCATAACAATACATCTCATACTAAGCGGGATATTTACAAGAACAATGCCAAACCGCCTATTTTTTTCATGATTCCATTAATTTCGGTTTGCGTTTCATGTTACAAACCAGGCGGATATACAGAAAACCGAGTACCGCTGCAATTACGGAAGCCAAGATAACGGACATGATCGAAATAATTTGTTCGTCCACGGATTTAAAGGCTAGTGTGCTGATAAATATCGACATGGTGAACCCGATTCCGGCGATCATACCGATGCCCCATAATTGTTTCCAATCTGCACCGGTTGGCAAACTAGCTAGTTTCAACTTGGCGGCAACCCAGGAGAACAAGAAGATGCCCAGTGGCTTTCCTAAGACTAAGCCCAGCATTATGCCATGGCTAATGCTATTGTCGAAGGCATGAAGGATATCAGGAGGGAAAACAATAGCTGTATTTGCCAATGCGAATAAAGGCATTATTACGAAGTTAATAGGATCATGCAATTTATTCACCATCGAGTCTATCCTATTAAGCGGGATACAGAATGCTAATAAAACACCGGCGATCGTAGCATGTACACCGGAATTAAAGATGCAATACCACAATATAATTCCCGGTATAAAATAGAATATCAGTTTCTGAACTTTAAGGACATTTAATATTACCAGTAAAGCCATGATTCCGGCTCCTAACAATAAATAGAATCCCTGGATCTCTGCCGTGTAAAAAATCGCGATGGCGAGGATAGCCCCTAGATCATCTATAATAGCCAAAGCCGTCAAAAATATCTTTAAAGTTACCGGCACACGTTTGCCCAACAGGGAAAGGATACCGAGTGAAAACGCGATATCAGTAGCCATCGGTATACCCCAGCCATGGTGAAAAGGGGTACCCTGGTTAAATGCGAGGTAAATTGCAGCCGGGAACAACATACCGCCGATCGCGGCCAACACCGGCATAATCGACTTGCGGATAGATGATAATTCCCCGGTAGTTAATTCCCTCTTTATCTCCATTCCCACCAAGAAAAAGAATAACACCATCAGTTCATCGTTGATCACCATGACCACTGAATTAGGGAAATGTAAACCGAATATTTCAAAATGATGCCCTGTTTTATGATCGAATAATGTTGTCCAGAATTGCGTATATGTTTCAGACCAAGGGGAGTTTGCCAATACCAGTGAAATAATCGTACAAGCGACCAATATAATCCCTACTGCCCGGCTATCATTTAAAAATTGATATACCGGTGATAATAAACGTCTTTCTAATTTCTTAATTCCATCTTTTAATGCCATCTGCTCCAATTATTTTTTATAAATAACAAGTAGGCGCCCTAATAGATAAATTAAAGCACCCCGTTACGATTAATAAATTATGCTGAACTAGCTATTATTGACCAATTAATTCGTATTTGGATTTTGGTCTACGGTCTACCTCCCATTTGAAACCCGGTAAGAACATATGTTCATTTGTACGCTGGGTAAAGGGATCCATGATACTGTCGGGTTCTTTTATGAACACGATGCGTTCAAGCTCTCCAGCTTCAAAATAAGCTTTGATCATCGCGCATTTTAAATGCACCAGGCTAATAAAAGCGCTATCGGAATCCTGCAAGTAATATACCGCTTCGGCATTTCCATTGACATACATTGAGTCTAGCTTGTTATCAGAAAAATAGCCCCAGATCGTTTGTCCTTTTACCTGGTTATAAATATCCTTGAAACCCAAACTATTTATGATCATTGCATTCTGATCCAATAATACGCGGTCCGCTTTCTTGTTCTTCGTATACAACACGACCGTGTCTCCGAACATCTGGAACTCTTTTGACCATAATATAGGATCATGGTATAAACGGAATGCCGAATCCTTGGTAGTGTAATATACGCTATCTGCAACTCCTTGCAAGGAATCTGAAAATATCTTTACATCATGATATGCCTTTATAAAGCGGTAGGTAGCCGTATCGGCAGGTTGGACGGGCGCGGTATCCGGGGCTGCCTCGATGGTATTATTAGTATCTAGCAAAGGCTTCATAGCCTGCTCTTCAAACAGCATCGACTTGCGTTTGTTCCGCTCATCGAAATGCTGAACTTTGACATCCGGTTTACCAGGAGTACTAATTGCAGTATCTTTCACAGGAAGTGTATCCCGTTTTATTAACCGGCTTGTATCAGCAACCACTTTATCCAATAGACTATCAAAACTACTTTTATCAACTTCTATTACATCAAGGCTAGTATCAACCTGTTTGTTCAAGGTACTATCGGGCCTATCAACATCGACAATACCCGGTATTTTTTGAGCGGTACTATCTTTTTTGATAAATGCGCTATCTAACATTTTGACAACCTTATTGCTATCCGCTTTCCCTGTTGTACTATCCTTCGGCATTTTAACTGAATCGACTAATGGCTTAGTCGGCGCGGAGAACAAGGTATCTGCCGCGATGAATATGGTATCCTGTCCTTCTAATAACATGACAGGTTTTTGGGTAGCCATCAAGGATTTTGCATTTTGATCAACTGTACCGAGATTGGCCAACACGGATATTTTCTGGGCAGTATCCCTCCAAACCATGTTACCGATAGCATAAGCCCTACCGGATGCTTTATCCATTTGGACGCTATTAGCGGTAAGTCGGCTCGTACTATCTTCGATAATTGGCCTCCCGGTAAAATCACCTAATCCAGCCTCCGTATTATAAGTTCCCGAGGTAGCATACATGGTTGTTTTGCCATCATATATAGTAGTAGGCGCCACGATAGAGGAAACTTTCGTTTCCGTATTGTACCATAACTCATCCGTACTTAAAGTATATTCAGGATCTTCCAACAGGACATTATTTACGAAATGAACATCCTTGGTATCGGCATAATAATAGCCCTGTTCGCTGGTCAGAATCGATTGTTCATTGGTCAAGCGCCCAGATTTGGTATAACTTCCCATCCTGGCGTTCATATCATAGGCTAATTCAGGCCCTGTAATAGTAGTTTTACCATCGGTCAATTTAGCATTCCCCGTAACCGTAGCGATCCTGTCATTACCGTTATAATTCAGAAGATCGGAGTATATATGGATGCTATCTGCCTGGTTGATATGAACATTGCCAAAGGCTTTAACCATATTTGCCTTTTCATAAAATACGGCGCTATCACAATAAAGCAAGGTGGTACCTTGCCGGAAAATAGCATCCGGTACTACAATTTGCACTTCTTTTCCCTCATTATCTGTACCGGCTCTTAAAACACCCCCACCTATAACATGAATTTTCCTGCTAGTATCTTCTTGCGGGGGATAATACTCCCCGGGTGTAACACCTGGCACGGCATTAGCCATAAAATGCGCCAAAAGAGCCAAACCTAAGAAAGGTAATATCCCGAAAACGATCTTCTTAAGCATTTGCGATATCTATTGTGCCGAATCTGAAGGAATAGGCAACACCTTATTTTTTTTGCCAAATAATGATAAATGAACGTACCTATTCGGATTATATCTTAAATCTTCCACCAGGTGATTTAGGTTAACCATGGTCGCATTTAGATTAGAATAGAGCTTCTTATCATTCAATAATAAGCCCAGGGTGCCATCGGAAGTATTCAGGCTGTTCATTAAATCGTTCAATGCTCTAACGGCGCCCTGTAAGTTAGATAATGTGGAGTCTAGGCTGCCATTACCTAATGCAGCGGCGGCTTTATTCGCATTAGAAAGGATATTATTGATTTTTTCGTTGTTCGAATTAAGGTTCGAGGTGAAAGTAGCCAAGTTAGTAAGCGTTTGATCGATACTACCATTTTCGGCTAATTTCTGGTTCAGCGACCGGGTTACACCGTCAAGCTGCCGCATCGTGGGCGCCAGGTTAGCGATTGTTGCGGAGAGATTTTGTTGATTTTCAACGCTAAACAATCCATTTACAGATATCAGCACGCTGTCTACTTTCGATAAAGTCCCCTGTAATTTAGAAACTAAGGGACTTAGTTGCTGCATAACAGCATCGGAGATTGATCCGTCAACGGCTGCATACAGGGTATCACCGCTTTCAAGGTACTCCTGTGCATTTCCAAACTCCACCTGCACTTTCTTCGTACCCAGTAAATCACTACTGATCCTCGCCACGGAGTTTTTAGGGATCTCTATTTTTTTATCAATTTGCAAAGTTACCAAGATGCGCCCCGCGTTCTTATCCATCACGTCTAAATCTTGGACACTCCCCACTACGAGACCATTTACTTCGACAGTATTGGCTGGTTGCAAACCGTTCACTTGTTTATAAACAGCATATATGGTCTTTTTATCATTAAAAAGACTCTTTCCTTTCAACAGATTAAAACCTAGTACCAACAGCGTGATACCCACAGCAGTCAATATGCCAACCTTGGATTCATTAGATAATTTCAGCATCGAGTTATTCGTCTGGTTGTTGCAAAAATAATCAAAAACCAGTATGCCCCGTAGAAGAACATTATTATAAATGTTAAAATTGGGCTGAAAAGAAGGGAAAACCGCCGGGGTTAATCATTAAGGGCAACCAGGAAAGCATCTTTGAAGCCCAACCGTTGGGCTTTCCTAATGGCGGCTTGTGCTTCGGCTTTAGATATGTAGGGGCCCAAAGTGTATTTATAGCGTTTCTTTTTCTGCACGCGGATGGTTTCTTTCATCACGTGGCCACCCAGCTTTTTGAATTTGCTGGAATTGGTATTATAATTTGTGCTGGAAACCAGCAACTGCACCCCGTATTGGGTAGCAGTTGCGGTTTTAGTATTTTTTGCAGCAGGTGCATGCTCGTTATATAGATTCACCTGTGTTTTGAACTGGTTATGCTGTGTTTGGCTAGGTTGCGTATATGCCGCTTTCGCTTTCGGCTCACCTGTATTTTTTGTAACCGGGGCGTTTTGGGTAGGGCTTGAACTAAATTTCTCCAGCTCCTCTTTATAACGCTTCACGGCGCGGTATATGCCGTTGGCCAATTCATTCTGACCATCTTGCGAGTTCAGGTATTTTTCCTCGTCCGGGTTGGAGAGGAAACCCAATTCTACCAATACGCTTGGCATGGCCGTGGCTTGGAGCACCCAGATACCTTTTTCGTTCCTTTGCCTAGCTCCGCGGCTATTGCGGCCCACCTTCGTAAATTCATCCTCGATCAGCATTGATAATTTCAAGCTTTGATCGAAGAAGGCATTCCTCAAAGTTGCCAACATGATATATGTTTCGGGATCATTGGTATCAAGAACTTGCTTGGACTCCTCCGAATTGGCATCTAACATAATTACGGAAGACAGCCCCCTCATCGATTCCATCTTGGCAGTATTTCTATCCGTAGCCCAAATATAAGTTTCGGTTCCCTTGGCAGGGTTAGGATAATAAGCATATTTAGCAACTTTGATAGGTTTTTTCTTGCGGTAAACCGTTTTATATCCTACCCTTTTACGGATTTTAGGAGCAGAGTTACAATGTATAGAAATAAACAAATCGCCGTGGGCTTCATTTGCTTTTTTAGCTTTTAGCCTTGCATCATCGAAACGATCATCTTTCCGTGTATAATAAATTTTCACATCCGGCATCTTTTCTTCTAACAGCTTGCCCAATTTGAGCGCTACTGCCAGCGTCACCTCCTTTTCTGAGGAGTAAGAACCGATGGCCCCGTGATCCTTTCCCCCGTGTCCAGCGTCAATTACGATAGTTTTAATTGGTTTTTCCTGATCTCCCGGCAGTACCGGCGAAGTTTCCGGGTTTGCCTTAAGTGGCAATAATCCCAAGATACTACATCCGGCAATCAACAATCTTTTCCAACTCATGTTTATTGTTTAGTTTAATGGGTAGCGATCTTCGCTCATTTAAATTCATTAAGGGATTTAGGCGTGTAAATGCTTTGCACAATCAATTCAATCAAACTATAGCAAATATCTATCAAGGATTGTAATAATTTGTATAAAAACTTGTAGGTTTGTGCCCGCTTAACACATGTACCCTTACAACAAAAATAACTTAAAAAAGTATTACAGACAGCTTTCTTTGCTGTTATTTGCTATTTTTCTCGGGCTGCCTTTCATATTCTCGGACAGCTTTGGCAATGGCAAGTTAAATCGTGCACATACTTTTAACATTTTTTTTACAGATACGATTACACCGGGAACTATTACTAAAGACACCATCCCGAAGTCTAAAATCGATTCTCTTAAGAAAGATTCCCTCCTTAGCCAATCTGAAATATTCGAGGATTCCATCAGCAAAATTAAGCCGGTACTTGAAATTTCAGACACTACGCCCATTATCGAAGATTCCTCTCTCACCCGTGTAGATACGGTTCATTATTATAGGCTCTCCCCGGACAGCCTAGATTCCCGTGTCACTTTTAGAGCCAAGGACTCGATCGTGATGTATTTTAAAAAGAAGAAATTTTATTTATATAACGACGCCGAAACGAATTATAAAGATCTTAAGTTGACGGCAGCCCAAATGAATTTTTCCCAGGAAACGGGTACTATGGAAGCCATCAATGTTACCGACTCCACCGGGAAAAAAATAGGGCAACCCGTATTCGTATCGGGCGGGCAAGAAACAAAATCCGATACCATCCGTTACAATTTCGAATCCCAAAAAGCCAAAATCTACGAAACAAAAGCTATCTACGGTGAAGGTTTCGTTGCCAGCGAACAGATTAAAAAGATGTCGGATGATGTGATCTTCGGCTTCAAAAATGGATATACCACCTGTAACCTTGATACGCCGCACTTCGCTTTCAGGGCCAAGAAAATTAAGGTTATTACCAATAAACTGATCGTTTCCGGCCCGGCTAATCTCGAAATTGAAGGAATACCGACACCCCTGTTTATTCCTTTCGCGATATTCCCAATCACCCAAGGACAGAGTTCCGGTATTTTACCGCCTCAATACGTGGTCAATGCGATGAAAGGGATCGGCCTAGAAAACGGAGGTTATTATCTAGGGTTGGGAGAATACCTGGATGTAACTGTTAGGGGCAATGTTTATTCTTACGGGAGCTGGGGTTTGAGTATGAACCCAACTTACCGCAAACGGTATAAATACAACGGCGGGTTCACGGTTTCATTGTCAAATACCCGTACGGGTGATCCCGCGGTAAAGCAAGATTTTGTTAAGTCTAAGGACTTTGCAGTGACCTGGAATCATAGCATGGACAGTAAAGCCCGTCCCGGAACAAATTTTAATGCGAGCGTAAACGTCAGGACATCGTCTTATAACCAGTATAATGTTACAGATTATCAAACAAGGCTTACCAATACCTTGAGTTCATCGATATCTTACAGCAAAAGCTGGGCAGGGAAACCTTATAATTTAACATTGTCGGCCGGGCATTCACAAAATACGAGTACCCGCGAGATGACGATCAGCCTACCGCAAGCCACCTTTACGGTTAATACTTTGTACCCATTCCAGAGTAAAGACGGTGTTACACAAAATAAATGGTATGAAAAGCTGGGCATCGGTTATTCCGTGAATATGACGAATAGAACACGCTTCACGGATTCGCTCTTCGGCAAACAGGAAATGTTTGATAACCTGCAAACCGGTTTTCAACACCAGGTGCCGATTAGCTTTTCCATCCCTGTGCTGAAGAATTTCACCTTGTCGCCCAGCGTAAGTTATGGTGAAAGATGGTACACCAAAAGAACGGTAAGGAGCTATAATGAATCATTAAACAAGGTAGATACCGCCTATGAAGGCGGATTTTATGCCATACGGAATGTAAGTACCGGCATCTCTTTATCAACCGCCTTGTACGGAATGTATGCCTTCAAGAAAAACATGAAGGTTGACAGGATTCGCCATGTCATGCGTCCTACGGTATCTTTATCTTATACCCCGGATTTAAACCGGGGCGCTTTCTATAATTTACGTTATGATACGGCAGCTTCAGCAGTGACGAGGGTTTCTTATTACGATGATGCCGTGTATGGAGCACCATCCTATGGAACTTTTGCCGGCTTGAGCTTCGGTTTGGATAATAACTTGGAAATGCGGGTGCGTTCGGATAAAGATTCTACCGGCAGCAAAAAGATTAAATTGCTGGACGGCTTCGGGTTCAACGGCTCCTATAACCTGGTTGCCGACTCATTCCAATTGTCAACTATCCAACTATATGCCCGTACGAATTTATTCGATAAGCTCAATATCTCTTTCAACGGAACGATTGACCCGTACCAACTGGATTCACTGGGACGCAGAATTGATAAATATACCTGGCAAGGTGGGCAAGGATTTAAAGTAGGTAGATTAACGAATGCCGGGGTTTCCTTGAGTACTTCCTTTCAAAGTGGCGACAAGAAGAGCAAGCAGAAAGAGCAGATGAAAGATCAGATTGAGAATACGGAATCCAATGATGCGATGTTAGAAGCGCAACGGAGGCAGATGGAAATGATCCGCGCTAATCCCGGTGAGTACGTGGATTTCGATATCCCTTGGCGTTTGGATCTATCTTATAGTTTGCAATTCAACAGGGGGCGCACGAGCGATTACCGCCGCGATACTACGATATTCACACAATCTTTAAACTTCAATGGAGATTTCAGCCTGACCCCAAAATGGAAAGTAGGCATGACGAGTGGATATGACTTCAGGAACCACGAACTGACATATACAACGATGTATATCACGAGAGATATGCACTGTTGGCAGATGTCGATCAACTTGGTACCATTCGGCTCCTACCGCCAGTTTAGCATCACGATTAATCCTAAAGCCGGTATCTTAAGGGATTTGAGGATTAACCGAACGCGGCAGTTTATGGATTATTAGTGGGCTAATTTACTATAGTGATGATATGATATTTGAACAAAGCTACCATAAAGGTGGCTTTGTTAATTAAATACCGGTATTGCCTGCCTAAATTTCATTGGAAAAACAATGATCCTCTCAAAAGTTCGATCACCTGTCAATCTACCTTTTTCTTGTCCTTATTGCTACCAAAAAAATAGACAATTGTCATTACTTCCGCCAATTTGATCGCTTGAGCTGATCTTAATACTACATAAAACCGGGCTTTCGTTCGCTGTCAACGGTGCGAAACGAAAAGATTCTATTTGTGGGGAGCTAGCCCGGGATCTGGACATATAATCGTTAGCTTGTATTCAGAAGCAAGGTAAGGAATACAAGCAAACTTACACCAATCTAAGCCGGACTATAATAATTAAATATTACGAGATGCATAAACTGGAAACAGGTTTTCAATGTATTAATATCGAAGGGGGGAAGTCACTAGCTTTTAAGTATTTTCGGCGGATACGCTAGTTTCTATGATAACTCGGTGCCTAAAACGGGCTGAGTATTTTACGATCCTATAAATTTAGTCAATGATATTGAACTTCTTAAAATACCGGCCCGCTAAAGAGAAGATAACACTACCGAAAATGATTCTTTCAATCTGCTGATTTTCCTCAGCATTTAACCAATGCCATTTTTCCGGTGCCAAGAAATGGAAAGCGCGGATTAAAATCATGCAAATAATAATTAAGCCCACGATGTATAAAGCGATACAAACGATGTTGTGGATATGTCTTCGGTAAGCTTCTCCCCTGCGGCCATCGTTCAACAAAGCTCTTTCTTCTTGTAAAGCTTTCTTTTGATCCAAGTTCGTACGATGCATTGCATAATTAGCATCGTTCTCGTTGATGATATCAAGTTCTTTCAAAGGGGAATTTGAGTAAGAAGCAACATCGCTAGGAGTTGTTGGGATAGGGTTTGGACGAGTCGTTTCCATGGTTAAATTGAGTATCTCTGATTTTGTGCTGGTAATGTTGTTGAATCAGGTTGTTCGGGATGATAGCGGCATGCCTGTCTTTTCCCCCTTCACGGTTCCAAACAAGATCCCAGGGCGTACCATCTTGATGTGTCATGGCACTGAGTTGCAAACCGCTGTACTTATTGTACACTTCCCAAACTTTCTTCAATAGGGGTAATACATCTTCACCAGGCATAGGATAATCCTGATCATAAGAATCATTAGCTTTCAAGGCCGTGATCTGGTGCGTCCCGTAATGCCTGAAATCATCATAAATACTTTCAACTACGGGGCCATATTTCCAAGCCTGTACCCCTTCATTGATCAATTCTTGATGATACAATCCCAATCTCCATCCATGGGCTATATAACAAAGCTTGATTAACTTCATCGGGGTTAATTCAACACCTGAACGTAAACTTTCACGGATAAAATAATTGGCGATCGCTCGGGATGGGTATACCATAGTTGGAAGAATTTAAAATTTCAATTGCTCTAGGTTTTTCATGGTTCCGGGTATTTTACTTCAATAAAAATATGGTTAACACTAGCACTATTCTTATATACCCTAAAGATACAACTTATTCATCTAAAATACTAATTTTATTAGCATTTTTATTTTTTTGATATATATTACCTATAGATAGCCTTGCTGGTCCGAGAAGGAATTGCACTTGATCCTCCCGCAACATTGACGGCATCTGAGGGTGAGAAAAAGTCGTACTGGACAAACCAATTTTTCTTGATGGATGCACGGCAAGTATTCCAATTTTTAGGGGTTATATAGAACTTGCTGACGGCACAACCCGACGGTAGTTTTTGCATCATTTTTGTGACGTTTTTTGTGACGTTTTTTGTGACGTTTTTTGTGACGGTAAGTAAAAACTACTGAAATTCTGGGAACAAAGAGAAGTTGGTGTTTTTTTGAAACCTGCCATGGCAAAGCAATCCAGGCTATTTTCATCTAGTGATCCGATCAGGATTCGAACCTGAGACCTACTGCTTAGAAGGCAGTTGCTCTATCCAGCTGAGCTATCGGACCAATTACCCATCTTCAATAGATATTCCTTATTTTTAACGGGAGTGCAAATTTATATAAATTTCCCCGATATATTCAAATAACTTTGGCAAAATATTTTTACAATGGCGGATGTTACAATTAACGAATCTTGGAAAACGGTTTTAAAGGATGAATTTAACCAGTTGTATTTTGAACAAATCGTGATGTTCCTCAAGCATGAAAAGGCTTTAAACAAAACGATATACCCTCCCGGCGGACTTATTTTTAACGCTTTCGATAAAACGCCTTTCGACCAGGTCAAGGTCGTGATACTCGGTCAAGATCCTTATCATGGTGCAGGACAGGCGCATGGATTATGCTTTTCCGTACAGCCGGGCGTAAAACCGCCGCCATCACTCGTAAATATCTACAAAGAATTACATCAAGATATTGGCATGCCTATTCCGAGCACGGGAGATTTGACTCCCTGGGCGGAACAAGGCGTACTGCTCTTAAACGCGATCCTTACCGTACGCGCCAATGAACCGGCTTCCCATTCTAAAATCGGTTGGGAAACCTTCACCAACGCCGTAATTAAAAAGATTTCGGACCTTAAAACAGGGGTTGTCTTTATCCTTTGGGGAAGATTTGCACAGGAGAAGCAAATATTCATCGATGCCACCAAACATCATATTCTTAAAGCCCCTCACCCCTCACCATTCAGCGCAAATAGCGGCTTCTTCGGTTGTAAACATTTCTCTAAAACCAACGATTTACTGATCAAGGAAGGCAATACTCCCATTAATTGGCAATTATAATTTTTTCTATGGCTTTATCCTGAAATTGATTGATAATCTGGGAAATTGGATAAATTAGCTGAATTAACCACTCCATGATTACAATATTATTCTATGAATTGGTTTAAAAATGTACTTGGCCGCGTGTATGCCGTGTACGGGATTATATTGTTTGTCCTGACCATGCTAATCATGTTGCTCCCCATCTGGATCGTATCACGACTCCACGACCCCAGGAAGACCCGGTATTTTCTCATCCTGGCAAGGGGCTGGATGGCTGTTTATATGCCCTTGGTTTTTTGTCCTGTCAGGCGTAAAGGATTGGAGTATTTCAAGAAAGGGGAAACTTATATCGTGGTTTGTAACCACAACTCGTTACTCGATGTACCCGTAACTTCTCCCGGCGTACCTGGTGGCAATAAAACTTTAGCTAAAATAGAATTGGCGAAGATCCCCATCTTCGGCATGATGTACAAAATCGGTAGCGTATTAGTGGACCGCACCAGCGATAAAAGCAGGAAGGACAGTATCGATGAAATGAAAGCCGTTTTAAACATGGGTATGCACATGGTCCTGTTCCCGGAAGGAACCCGCAACAGGACGGATTACCCGTTAAAATCTTTCTATAATGGCGCCTTCGCATTGGCCATTGAAACCGGTAGGCCCATTATCCCCGGAATCGTTTTCAATACGAGGAAAATTTTGACCCCGGGCAAATTTTTCTTCGCCATCCCCCATGCTATCCAGTTCCACTTCCTTCCTCCCATCGAAACCAAGGGGCTCAACAAAAATGATTTACCAGCCCTGAAAGACAAAATCTTCGTCATGATGTGGGAATATTACGGCCAACACGCTGCCGCGCTCGCTTAAGGAATATTTATAACTTCCTGTTAAACCGTTATATACCCTGCCATTCTTCATTTTTGTCCCCGTTTCTTCGTTGCGTCCAGGTATTTAATATTCAACCCGGCAATAATTTTACACTTTCAATAGGGGTCATCATATAAATTTGCGTCATATACACGTAGCAAGCAAAATATGAAGCGTCTTGCTATAATATTCAAAAAATTCATTCGTTAGCAAACATATTAACTCATCAGATCTATATGAAAAGGATTTTAGCTAGTATAGGATTGGCTATTACATTATGTATATTGTCGCCCACCCTCTTTGCACAGCAAAAATTTACGGTCAGCGGATACGTAAAAGATGCTAAAAACGGGGAAAGCCTGATCGGGATTTCGATCTCTATCGCCGGGACTTCCACGGGAACGATTAGCAATGAATACGGGTTTTACTCCCTGACATTACCTGCCGGGGAACATGAACTACAATATTCTTATATCGGTTACAGCACCCAAAAAATGAAGGTGCTGCTGGATAGCAATAAAAAGATTGATATCAAGTTAGAAACCTCTAACAGTCAACTCAACGAAGTGGTGATTACCGGCAAGGAACAAGATAAGAATATCAACACCATCGCTACCAGCGTAAACCGTTTAGACATTAAGGAACTTAAACAACTACCCACATTCATGGGCGAGGTGGATGTTTTGCGGGCTATACAAACTTTACCCGGGGTTACTACCGTGGGAGAAGGTTCATCCGGTTTCAACGTTCGCGGTGGCGCTACCGATGAAAACCTGATACTGCTCGATGAAGCGCCCGTATATAATGCAACGCATATGCTCGGTTTTTTCTCCGTATTTAATCCCGATGCCGTGAAAAGCCTCAACCTGATGAAAGGCGGATTCCCGGCTGAATACGGGGGGAGAACATCTTCCGTTTTAGACATAAGAATGAAGGATGGGAACAACCAGAACTTCACGATGAACGGGGGGATCAGCAATGTTTTCAGTCGCCTCAGCCTGGAAGGCCCCATCAAAAAAGACAAGTCATCATTTATCGTGGCGGCACGCCGTTCGTATATCGATGTATTAATGAAACCATTCTTGAAAGGAGATTTGAAAGATACCAAGTTGTACTTCTACGACCTCACCGCGAAAGCAAATTTTAAGCTGAATAAAAATAACAGCTTATTCGTTAGCGGCTATTTCGGAAGGGATGTTTTCGGGTTTGGCAAACAAGCAAAATTCGATTGGGGAAATACGACTACGACCGTACGTTGGAACCATATTTTCAACGACCGTTTGTTCCTTAACATGACAACCTATTATAGTCAATATGATTATTCTCTCAGCTTCTCGACTAAACCGGAAGAAGATACGCAACAAGGCTATGATTGGACTTCCAACATCATTAACTACGGTGTGAAACCCGCCTTCACATATTACATCAACTCGAACAATACCTTACATTTCGGTTTACAAAGCGTGTATTACACTTTTAAGCCGGGAAAAGGCGTTGGCTCTGAAGATGACCGGAAAAACGTGATCGAATTACAACATCAACATGCCTTGGAATCAGGCCTGTATTTAGATCATGAATTTAAAATCGGTAATAAGTTCGGCATTCAATACGGTGCGCGTGTTTCAGGATTCCAGTACATGGGTAAAGGAACAGCTTACTACTATGCCGACACCACTGCCGGTATTCGTAAACGCCTCGTAGGATCCAAAGAGTACGGTTCAGGTGAAGTGATCAAAGATTATTATTACTTCGAACCGAGGTTATCGACCAAATTATCGGTCAGCCCAACTTCAACCGTGAAATTAGCATATGCCCGCACGACCCAGTTCATGCACCAGTTATCAAATACGGCTTCCCCAACCCCTTTAGACATTTGGACGCCAAGTACCAACAACGTGGAACCGCAGGTGGCAGACCAGGTAACGGCAGGGTATTTCTATGCAACACCTAACAACGCCATCGAGATTTCGGCAGAGGTATTTTATAAATGGATGGATAACCAGCTAGATTATATCAACAATGCCAAGTTACAACTGAACCAATATATAGAAGCAGATTTATTGCCATCGAAAGGTAGGGCTTACGGCTTGGAATTATATGCGAAGAAAGAACTGGGAAAAACTACGGGCTGGATCAGTTATACCCTTTCGCGTACGGAGAGAAAAACAGAAGGAATCAGTTTGAATGAATGGTATCTGAACCGCTACGATCGCACCCATAACCTGAATATGGTCGTGAATCACAGCTTGAGCAAAAGAAGCAGCGTTTCAGCGAACTTCGTATACGCTTCCGGCACACCGGGTACTTATGCCGATGCCCGCTTGGAATTCCAAGACTGGGATATTCCTTACAACACCACTGATAAACGAAATAATTACCGTTTGCCGGCATTCCACCGTTTAGATTTATCATATACCCTCAAAGGAAAACATAAGAAACGTTGGCAAGGAGAATGGGTTTTTTCAATCTATAACGTTTACGCCAGGAGAAATGCTTACACGATCTATTTCAAA
Organism: Chitinophaga caeni; assembly: GCF_002557795.1. Lineage (NCBI taxonomy): Bacteria > Pseudomonadati > Bacteroidota > Chitinophagia > Chitinophagales > Chitinophagaceae > Chitinophaga > Chitinophaga caeni. The sequence goes on from NZ_CP023777.1 coordinate 4,994,580, forward strand.
CAGGATGCAGATGATCCTTCCAAGAAAGAAGCCGTCCGCATGTCGATCATCGGTAGCATCATCCCCGGTATTACTTACAATTTCAAATTTTAAGGAGCTAAAGCAGGAATCATGAAAAAGTTATTATATAGCAGCGTCATCATTGGAATCATCGGTTTATTCAGCGCATGTGAAGATACGGTCGACCTGGATATTCCGGATGGGAAAGTTTACCCGGTAGTTGATGCATGGTTGACGAATACTCCCGGTGCGCAGGCCATCAGGATTAGTGAAACAGTGCCTTATACCAGCGCGGATCCGGCACCCAATATTGCAGATGCACAGGTGATCGTAACCGATTTAAGTACTTCTGCGACCTACGAGTTTCTTTACGACAACGGCAAATATTGGCATGATCCGGGAGCTAATAATTCGATCATCACGTTGGGACATATTTACAAGTTATCTATTACGCTGGATGGTGAACTATTCGAAGCTACCGATACCGTAAAACGTGTTCCGCCGATAGATTCCATCACCTACGAATTTAAAACGGAAGAGGAATCCATCAGTAATAAAGAAGGATATTATGCACGCTTCTGGGGAAGGGATATTGCAGGGGATATGCCCGATTATTATTGGGTAAGCGGTTACCGCAATAACATGGATCGCAAACTCACGAATGTATTTGCCATCGATGCTTCTTTTGAAGCAGGTTTAGCCGATAGCGCCATTTTCATACAACCTATCTCCGAAGGTATTACTGATTACGACAAGCCCTACCAGAAAGATGAAACGATCATCGCGAGATTGGCTTCCCTCAGCAAACCTAGTTATGACTTCCTGACGCATGTAGATGCACAAGTTAATAACGGCGGCCTGTTTGCCACCATATTGGAAAACGTTGGAACGAACCTGAAAAATAGCGATGCCGGAAGTACTAAAAAAGTATTGGGATGGTTCGGGGTTTCCGCGGTAAGTATTAAGCAAAAACTTGTTGAATAACGTCAACATAAATAACAAAATCTCTATTATTTAAATTCTTATTGGATATGAAAAAATTTGTTTTGGCGCTAGCCGTTACGCTAGCAGCAATGCCCCTTTTTGCCCAACAAAAAATGGAAACTTTAGCGGGAAACAGCAAGGTACGCGTAGGCGGTTACGGTGCTCCGAGCATTAAATTTACCACCTTGGATGATAAGTTCGCGGTAATGTTGGGTGGTATGGCAGGCGTGATGCTTAATAGCAAGGTAACACTCGGTCTTGCTGGTTACGGTCTTGCAAATAAGATAGAAACACCGAAGCTGAATGATACGGATCCTACCGAATATTGGTCCATGTGGTATTCCGGCGCCGTGGTAGATTACACCTTTAGTTCTAATAAATTATTCCACTGGTCGGTGGGCGCACTAATCGGTGGCGGCGGTATCATGAAAGGCAACCGTTTTGATGATTGGGATGAGTGGGAAGGCGACCGTTGGCACGATGCAAGCGGCTTTTTCGTAGCCGAGCCACAAATTTCAGCAGAAATGAATATCACGAACTACTTAAGAATCGGTATCGGCGCATCTTACAGGTTGGTAAGAGGATCAGATACACCGGGTATAACCGATAATAAATTAAGCGGACCAGCTGCACATTTCACTATTAAAGCAGGAAAATTTTAAACGGGAACTATAATTAGTTACTTTTTGCCTGGGCGGCCCCTGTTGGGTCGCCCATTTTTTATGATTATGTTACGTGTTGTCCGACTAAAATTGCATTAAATTAACTTGGATTCCTTAACTGGTCAAGGACATAAGCAAAGGATGAGCTATTCAGCCCCGCCAACAAAACAGTGGAACTTCGCACTGTTGATTGCGAAGCCATACAGTATTACAAAAGCTGGATCGAGTGATCAAATTGGCGACGTGATGGCCAATTTGTGCCAAGCAAAAAAGTACATAGAAATGTGCAGGTGGACATTGAATCGAACTTTTGAGGCGATGATAATTTTTTCATTGAAAATTTAGTCGGACAATAATGATTACAAAACGCAAAATATTAACCTATTAATAATCAACCACTTAACATTCAGAAAAAAATATTTTTCAATTTTTTCTTCAAAGTTGTCACGAATCAACCCGCTCCATGATCTTATATACATACAACATTCAATAAACATTAAACAAAACATTATAATCATGGAAGCTAAAATTAATTTATTCTCATTGGCAAAAGGATTTACAGATGGTTTATTCAAAACAGGCGCTTACCTGGGAAAAACCACGCTGGACAAAAAATTATTAGAATTGATCAATTACAAGGTTTCACAAATGAATGGCTGCGCTTATTGTCTTGATATGCACAGCAAAGATGCGGCAGTGCTTGGAGAAGAAGCAATGCGTTTACATACTATTGCAGCATTCGAAGAATGTCCTTATTACTCCGATGCTGAAAAGGCCGCATTAAGGTTTGCAGAATCACTGACAAGAGCGCAAGCACCGGAACACCTGGTCGAAGATTTGGAGCAATACTTCAGTACACAAGAGATAGCCGATTTATGCCTGGCCATCGCGACTATTAATACCTGGAATCGCTTGAACCTGGTATTCAAACCTGTACCGGGTACTTACAAACCGGGCCTCTTCGCTGCAACGAATTAAGGGCAACGATGCTGTACTTTGATCGAACTTTAATATCTTTAATGCCTTCAAAGTGCAGCATTTCGAATTGAAATTGTTACCTGTCATAATTAAAGTTTCGGATGGAAAATTACCAAAACATACTGTTTCCTTATGCATACAATATTTTAGGAAGCGTGGAAGATGCAAAAGATGCGATCCAGGATATTATCTCGAATTATTATGCGAAAGATCATGGGCAAATAGAAAATGAAAAAGCCTATTTAATAAGATCTGTTATTAATCGCGCCATCCAACTCAAACAACAACGCAAGACGATTTCTTTGGAAGAGAGTCTCTTGCCCGCACCGGTGGTTACCAATCCCGGTGATCAAAACCTTTACCTGAACCAAGTTCTTTCCTATTCCATGCTGATCTTGCTGGAAAAATTATCTCCGAAGGAAAGGGCGGTTTTCATCTTGAAAGAAAGCTTTGATTATAGCCACGCGGAAATCGCGGAAACCTTGGATATTTCCGAGGAAAACTCCCGGAAGCTGTTCAGCCGTGCCAAAACAAACCTATTCAAGCCCGGTGAGCATGCCCAACATATCGACAGCCAGACGATGGATATCCTGCATGATTATGTCAATGCCATCAGGAGCGGAAACCTGGAAGCATTAACTAAATTATTGCATAAAGACATTACTTACTATGCAGACGGTGGTAAGCTCAGGGTTGTTTCCAAGTTTACACACGGCATCCCGGAAGTGATGGATGTGATCAAATTGGTATATCAACGTTTCCAAACGAAGGCCAAAATCCTGTTTACCTACCTCAACCATCAACCGGCACTGGTCTATATCGATAAAAACAGGGTTATCAACAGCCAGGTATTTGAAATATCACCCGAGACAGGGAAAATCATGCAAATACTGATCGTTGTTGATCCGGAGAAATTGAAAGCATTGGAATACTTGCTGGAAGAATAAGCTGCAACAAAGCGCGGAAATTAGTAAATTGTATAAAAAGAAGCCGGGTGAAAGTCGACTTAATACATTTTGCCATTCCGGGGTTTATCCTGCTCATTACCGTGGAGGTGATCCTCTCCGCCGTGATGAAAAAGGAAAATTATACCACGAAAGATGCTGCCAGCAGTATCGCGATGGGATTGGGCAATGTATTTGTCGGCTTATTCATGAAGGGCATGATCTTCGCAGTCTACAGCTTTCTATATCAATTCCGTCTTTTTACTTTGGATAGCAGCCTTTGGTGGGTATGGGTACTATGCTTTTTTGCTGATGATTTTACCTATTATTGGTTTCATAGGTGGAGTCATACCATCCGTTTTTTATGGGCATCACATGTCGTCCATCACTCATCGCAATATTATAACTTGTCGACCGCCTTACGTCAAACTTGGACGGGCAACCTTACCGGCACTTTCCTGTTTTGGGCCTGGATGCCGATACTGGGTTTCCATCCTTTAATGGTAATGACGATGCAGTCCATCAGCCTGTTGTATCAATTTTGGATACATACGGAAGTCATCCGCAAGATGCCCGCTTTTTTCGAAGCGGTTTTCAATACCCCGTCGCATCACCGGGTACATCACGCTTCGGACTACGGGTACCTCGATAGGAATCATGCGGGAATATTAATTACCTGGGATCGGCTATTCGGCACTTTCACCCCGGAAACCACCCCACCTACTTACGGGTTAACGAAAAACATCCATACTTACAACCCTATCCGCATTGCCACCCATGAATGGTTAAGTCTTTGGAAAGACATGAAGGGCGCCAGCAGTTGGAAACTTTCCCTGGCTTATTTATTCAGGCCTCCCGGTTGGCAACCTTCCCAACCACCTAAAGCCCGCGAAAAAACCGCTCGTCCTAAAATTTCCTAAATTTTTTTGCCGGTACTTGACATTTACGAAAACTATCGTACATTTGTTTACGAAGATATTCGTAGATCAGTAATCGTTTCATCGATCTACCTTTAAAAAGGCATAAAATGACAAAACATATAAAACCTACAGATAGCGAACTTGAGATACTTGCGATACTTTGGGAACGCGGCGCATCAACCGTTCGGGCTGTACATGAAATTTTGGAACAACGGAAAGAGATCGGTTATACAACGACATTGAAGTTGATGCAAATTATGCATGATAAGGGCTTATTGACCCGCGATGCGAGTAATAAAACCCATATTTATACCGCGGCCGTTTCGAGGGAACAAACCAGGGAGCAATTTTTAAATAAAATGATCGATACCCTGTTTGGCGGATCGGCCAGCCAACTAGTAATGCAAGCGCTGGGTCAGCACCAATCTTCGAAGGAAGAATTAGAACAGATCAAGCAGTATTTAGACAAGATGGAAGAATAATTATTGTAGGCTACTATCCGGTAATTGTATTCGAACACCCAAATTGAAAACTAACATGCAACAAATCTTTCCTATTACGGGCGATATAATCAGGGCATTAGGCTGGGCCTTATTACATTCTGTATGGCAAGCCTTAATCATCTTTACCTGTTTGCAGGTGGTGTTGAAAATATGGCCCATGGCGAGCGCAAAGATCAAGCACAACTTGGCTTATACTTCTTTGCTCGGCATCTTTGCATGGTTCGTTTACACGCTGGTACAGCAAATACAATCTATTCAAAAGATCACGTATCAAAATATAGTGATCGCCATCCTACCGGATCAACTCCCTGCAAATGGCCAGGTTGGTCCAGTAGAACTTACTGCCACGCAACAGATTCAAACGTGGATACCCGGCATTGAAGCCTATTTCCCTTTCCTAGTAGGATTTTACTTACTCGGCATGTTGGTCATGTTCGTCAAAATGTCTGTTGACTTGCTCCAGATCAAGCAACTTAAAAATAATTACATCCTGCATTTGGAACCGGCCCTAGCTGAACAGTTAGCCGCGGTGATCTCGAAGGTATCCCTCCCTAAAAAAGTGAAAGTAAGGATATCGGAAAAGATCCAGGTCCCGATGATGGTAGGTTGCCTGAAACCGATTATCCTGCTGCCTTTAGCCATGTTAACGAAATTGCAATCCTCTCAACTGGAAGCACTTATCTTGCATGAATTGGCACATATCAAAAGAAACGATTACATCTTAAATATCTTCCAATCCATTATCGAAACTATATTATTCTTCAACCCCTTCGTACGATGGATATCCAATTACATCCGCACGGAAAGGGAACATTGTTGTGATGATATAGTGGTTAACTCCAACGTGAAACCCTTGCATTATGCCAAAGCCCTCGTGGTTCTCGAAGAAAACCGGTTACCGGGTAACCTGTTGGCCATGGCTGCTGCGGGAAATCAACAGCATTTATTTCATCGCATCAAACGCATCATGGAAATGAAAACAAAACAACTAAATTATACACAACGCTTACTTGCTCTCACCATCGTAGCTACAGGCTTGGTTTCCATTGCTTGGCTAACGCCTACTATTAAAGCCAAAGCAGGTGGCATGAAGCATGATTCACAAAATAAAACCACAGCTATCGCGGAAGAACCACCTACGGTTACGGATACTACTGGTAAGGATCAAGATGATTTAGAAGAAATAGTTGTTGTCGGTCGCCCGATGAATGGCGATACGGTACCCGGCAACCGGAAAAGGGTTGACTCTGTAAGGGTGTACCGCTTCGGTGGCTCCTGGGGTGAAAAGCAAAAAGCAGATAGCGCAATAGCTATCAGCCGCAAAAAAGTAGAAGAAGGACTAGCCGCGGCTCAATCCGCCCTTGAAAAAATCAAGTGGGAAGAGATGGAACAAAGCCTAAAAGATAGTGAGAAACAAAATATGAAAGAGATGGAGTTGCAAGTGCAAGAAGCCATGAAACAATTGGAAATTGCCAAGGAACAACATCAAATCAGCGAAGCTGAATTTAAAAAAGCGCAGCAGCAAATATTTACTTTCCGTCCCGGTAGAAACATGAACTTCAACTATAACTTTACATCTGACAGTATCATGTTTAACAAAGATGCTAAGCTCTTCAATAATTCATTGAAATCCTTCCAATTTAAAGGCGACTCCGTTTTTGTCGTGACAAATGTTGACAGCAATGAACCTATAGTTGTTAGGGGTTATAGCGTAAATGATTCCGCTCTTAGGGCTGTTACCGTTAGGGGATATGCCACGGCGAGAGCCAGCGCCGAAAGAAGCCGGGCTAAAGCTCAACGAGAAATGGAAAGAGCCAGGGTGATGATGATGGATGCCCAAGACAAGGCCAGGTTAAACCAGGCCAGGGCACAGCAACAATATGCCTTGGCCATTGCCAAAACACGGAATGCCCAGGATAATGCTATAAGTGTATACACTACCCGTTCCGGCAAACGCGATAATGTAGAAGGATTTGTCAACGAGCTGGATCGTAGGGGATTTATCGATAAAAATGATAATTATACCATCAGCTTAAAAAAGGGAAATCTTTTTATCAACGGAACTAAGCATAATGAGTTAATAGATATCTGTAACAGGTATTTAGATGCCGATCAAGTGCATATCAAGAAAAAAGGGAATTCATCTTCAACTTCTATTTCTAAGAAATCTAATTAATCTGCAACAAAATACTCCGCCATTCTTTCAAGCCGCTGCCTTCAGGGTAGCGGCTTTTTTAATCCTGCCACTTAAATCTCCATTTATCAATCTGCCGGATGCCGTGAGAAAGATTATTGTTATATTGCCAATTATTCTTACAGTTATAAATAGCCTTTCAACATGAAACGTATTTTATTCATATGCTTTTTATTGGGTAGCATGGCAGCCAATGCACAGGAACAACCCGGTTTCCTGACCGATAACGCGGTAAGCCCCATCAAAAATCAGCAACAAACGGGCACCTGCTGGTGTTTCTCAACAACGTCCCTGCTAGAATCTCAATACCTGAAAGATCACAAGAAGCAAGACATAGACATTTCCGAGATGTTCACGGTAAGAAATACTTACCTCGATAAGGGCCGGAATTATATCTTGCGGCAAGGGCACGCACAATTTAGCGAGGGCGGATTGGGACACGATGTGATCCATACCATCAGCCGGTACGGCGCCGTTCCGGAAAGTGCATATACCGGCTTAACAGGTGGCGCCAAATTTTTCAACCACAGCAAGATGGCGCCCCGCCTGCAAAATTACCTCGACAGCATCCTGAAGCTAAAAAAACCGCTGCCCGATTGGGAACCCGGTTTCAATGCTATCCTGGATGAATATATGGGTAAAGCTCCCGCAACATTTGATTATAACGGTAAACAATACAATCCCAAATCATTCGCCGCGGAAGTATTGCATTTTAATGCCGATGACTATGTAGGTTTTACATCTTTCACCCACCATCCGTATAATCAAAATTTCATCGTGGAAGTGCCGGACAACTTTTCGAACGGTTCTTATTACAATGTTCCATTAAACGAGCTGATCCAAATTTCTAAGGAAGCCCTGAAAAAAGGATACACCATTATGTGGGATGCGGATGTTAGCAACCGTGGGTTTGCATTTAAAAACGGTTATGCCCTCGCTCCTAAAGATGAAGAGGCGATCAAAGCGACACCATTCAATCCCGATGTCGCGGAGAAGGAAGTAAGCCCCGAGTACCGTCAAAAGTTGTACGAGGAATTAATTACGCAAGATGATCACCTGATGCATATAACAGGCTTAGCCAAGGATAAAAGCGGCAAGGAATATTTCGTGGTAAAAAATTCATGGGGCGAACAAGCCGGTCCTTTTAAAGGATATGTTTACGTATCTGAGCCTTATTTCGCGGTGAATACCATCACGATCGTAATACCGAAATCAGCCTTACCGAAAAGTTGGTTGAAAAAACATCCGGATGTTACGACAACATTATAATTGTTGCACCAAGAACTTGGTAATATAAATTTGAAGAGCCGGGCATGCCCGGCTCTTCAAATTTTATTGCGATAGGTTATGATTGATTTTCACCTTTCGATCTCGAAACTGTGATACCCCTTTACAGGACCATTATTCAATACCAGTTCCGATACATCAGCCAACGAGGGACCGACCCGGCACCATGCTACAAATTGTTCCAACATGGTAGGCAAACCTTCGATTTCTAAAAACACGTCCCTGTTAGGCAAATTTTTGACATATCCAACGATGCCCATCTTTTGAGCTACCGATTTTGCCGTAGCCCTGAAATATACACCTTGGACATTTCCTTTAACAGTTATTTGCTTGTTGACAATCATTTTTGTTCTGATCTGTATTTAAAGTTATTTCCAATAATCCATTTGAAAAAATCGAGATTTCAACATTTACAAAGATGCCGGCAACTCCTTTTCCAAGGTTTTTAATTTATCTATAAATCACAGTATATCAATTTTATATGTAATGATCCTAGTCGACACTTCATCCTGTAGGCCATAATTTTACATCTGCGGCAGCATGTTATTCACATTTTGAAAGTTTAAATAACATATTTTTATAATCCACATCGCTTCAAAACCGATTCCAAGCCATCGAGATCAAATGCACAAGTAGTGCTACCTCCAGGTAAAAAAAGATAGAAATTAACCAGGCCCTGGCCAGTAGCACGTACTTCATGCACTTGTATATATCGAGATGGATGAAAATAGAAATATTCCATGCAATCGTACCGCGGATTCTTCTGTATCAATTCAAGTTGAAAACCGGCTTTCATCATCCTTGAAAATATAGCCTGGTCTTTACTAGGTATCATTTTCCCGTTCTCATAATCCGGCTTTATATGCATCCATTCCATTACTGCACATTTAATCGTTAAGTTTAAAAAATTGGGGTTAACGCACAATGACAACTGCATATTTGTTCAACAACAAGCTCTTTGTAAATAGGTGTTAACACCTAGTAAATAGTATTTACATGCGGTGCTAACACCCGGTTTTGCACACCTTGGAGTATGTACACCGCAAAGGGATCTTCCTTCCTGTTCTGTAATTATGCGACTTGATCACATAAACTGTTTTCCTACCCGCTTTTAAAGTTATTCGGGACAGCACACCGATTGGTATTACATCATACAATGTATATAAGAATAGTTAACTTGTTGAAGACAATAAATATTATTGCTCCAAGACCACCTACGATGTACTGCCCGAATTATTTAGACATAAACTCGCAAGGTGTCATTATGCTAAATGACATCAGTTTAAATTTTTAATTATTGAAATAGGAATAATGGGTTACCTGAATTATTCTTGAATTTAATGGGGAGTGTATAACCGGATATTGATTCAAAACTTTTTACATGATCACTGGTATTTTAAGTTCGGTTTGATAATCGGATGTTTATATAATTTTCCTTAAAGCATCCAGTAGCTTTATTCTTCAAATTTCAATTAGAGCTATTATTTTCCTGCATTTTTAACCCCTTCTATCAGTCCACATTGTTGAGGGCAGAACCGTATAAAATTAATAGTTAACCATATTTTCTGATTCCGCATTTCTTTCGATTCTCCTTGCATTTTACATTTCATAATTAATTCGTTTCTTTGTTTTTCGCTTCCTCGAAAAAAGAAACAAAAAAATAAAATGGAAATTATATCGAGTCGCACAACTGCCTATGATACCAAGTTGTATAACATTTCTTTAGTATAGAACACAACATATAATTGTTACATCAAACATATGAAGTAATGTATCTAGATGTACATAAGCTATGTTTTTAAATATATACACTTTTTACTCGGAACCGTCCCCGCAGCCCCACTCCCCCGCTTCTTCAATTCTCCACACTCTTATTTTCTTCCGTTCTTACTTTCTTCCGTTCTTGCTTTCTTACATTCTTGCATTCTTACTTTCTTACATTCTTACTTTCAGCCGTTCAAGGATTTCCGCGATACGAACTTCACATCCAGAATAGATATATTCTTATTCTATCCCCAACCGGCTACAATACAAAAATGGTTTATGCTGCATGATAATACAAAGGCCCATCATGCGGATCATCCTTGCCGAAACAAAATTCATGTACCGCTTCATAAGCATCGGAACTACCCAACGGCTTTCTTAACAAAAGAAAACTGTGGCAATAAAACGAGCGTACGAATAAACGGTTGTTCAACTGTTTCTGCACCCTATCAAAAGCATCGCTTGATAATCCACGGGCTAATGTAATATGCGGTTGATAACCTTGCTCTTCCAATTCGAAAGCAGACAAAATACTTTTATGTAAAGCTGCCACGGGACGGGGATTCGCTACGTTCACGTAAATATTATGCTTATCGCTTCCGGCATTTACATGGTCTATCCGCGAAGTATATACCGTGAAAGCTCCCTGTTCCCCCGAAAGACGGGTGAGTACATCGATAAAATCGCTTTCGTACTTACTAGGAAAAGAAGACCTGAATAACGGGATATAAACCGGTGAAAATGCCTTCCCTGGAGCACCCAACTCCTGCGCGATGATCGCTTTATAATGTGTTACATCATGTTCCACTTGCGCATCCGGGTGTATGACTACCAAGTAATCATATTCTATAGTTTGCAAATCTTGTGTTTCCATGTGCATCCATTTATTGATTGGTGACAGTACAAATATACTAACAATTTTGGCAAATGCTAATTTTTTTAGCATTTTTCTGAAAAAAAATGCTCCCGGCAAGGGAGCATCTTCTTTATAAATTGTAAATGAATTTATTAGAAGCTTTGAGCGATCGCAGCAAAGTCTTTCGCTACTAAAGATGCCCCACCGATCAAACCGCCATCCACGTCTTCGCAGGCAAATAACTCGGGTGCATTGCCCGGCTTTGCGCTCCCGCCGTATAAAATAGTTAAACGGAGCGCAGTTTCGCGATCGTATTTTTTAGCTACTTGCGCACGTATAAACGCGTGCATATCCTGCGCCTGCTGTGCGGATGCAGTCAACCCGGTACCGATCGCCCAAATGGGCTCATAAGCGATAACAATATCTTTTAAAGCCTCGGCAGGCAGGTGGAATAAACTCTCTTCCAGTTGCTTGGCAACGTACTCGTTTTGTGTTTCGGCTTGCCTTACAGCTAATGGCTCACCGCAGCAGAAAATAGCTTTCATCCCGTTTGCCAATACCAAGTCTACTTTTTTAGCAAGAATTTCATTGCTTTCGTTGAAGTACTCACGGCGCTCGGAATGCCCCAAAATCACGTAGTCCACGCCGATGGATTTCAACATTTCAGCAGATACTTCACCCGTATAAGCGCCGGATTTCTCGGAGGCGCAATTTTGAGCGGCTACGAAGAAACCTGGGTTATGTTGCAAGATGGATTTTGCTTTTTGTAAATATGGGAATGGTGGCGCCACAACAACTGCTACATCATCTTCTAACTTCAACCCGGCATTCACGATATCATTTAACAACTGCTCCCCTTGCGACAAGGTGAGGTTCATTTTCCAGTTACCTGCTACGATTTTTTTTCTCATTTTTATGATTCGATTTACAGTTTTGTATTATGCGAGACCACTATTTTGCTGCTCAAAAATATAAGTTAAGATTTGTTTTTCCGATTCCGAGGGCGATTTCTTTTTAAATAACATCCAGGAAGTAACATCGCGCAGCGCTTCTGCCAAGCGGTAACGCTCGCTCAAACCGATCCCGCCCCAGGTGAAAGACGGTACGAACTTCGGTGGGAATGTTCCCCCGAAAATATTGCAAGAAACCCCGATAACCGTACCGGTGTTGAACATCGTCTGGATAGCGCAACGGGAATAATCCCCCATCAATACCCCGCATTTCAATCCTGCCGGCCAGGCCTCATTCTTTGCTTCCATCCAAATCTTCACTTCACTACCGTTATTCTTGATGTTAGAACAACTCGTCCCGGCGCCGAGGTTACACCATTCACCGATCACCGCGTCCCCGATATACCCATCATGCGATTTATTGCTATAATCGAAAAATATGCTGTTTTTGATCTCCCCACCCACTATGCCTTGCTTTCCAACGGTCACCGCTCCATAAATCTTTGTTCCCATCTTCATGACGGCGCCATCGAGCAGAGCCAAGCCGCCGCGGATCATACAACCTTCCATGATCAAGGCGTCTTTGCCTATGTAAATCGGCCCCGTGGAAGCATTTAAAATTGAATGGGTTACCACGGCGCCTTCCTCTAGAAAAATATTCCCCGCTCCCACCACTTGGTTACCCGGATCAATAGGCGCCGACTCCCTGCCCGCGGTAAGCAATTCGAAATCATCCTGTAATGCCACCGCGTTATGTAGATGCAACTCCCAGGGATGATCAATCCTCGTGAACACCCCTTCAAAGCTAAGCCTATCCGCTTGTGCCACGGGATTAAAGAAATCCTTTCCATCCACGTATTTTGCGACCAGGTGATTTTCCTTGAACAGCTCCTGCCCCGGTTTCAACTCCCGGATAGCCTCAACTAAGGCTGCATTGGGTAATATATGCCCGTTTATAAGCAAATTTTTCCCTTCCGGCGATAATTGAAGCGGGTATTTAGGCTGTAGATATTCAGCCGTATAATGGGAGCAAGAAACCCCGAGCCAACGTTCCCATTTTTCCTGGATCGTCAAAATGCCGATCCTGCAAGCAGCCATAGGCCTGGTATGCGTAAATGGATACATTAAATCTCGGCCGGGGGTATCAAATAAGATGTAATGAGGGTTATGCATGAGGGCCTAAAAATAAAAAATCCCACCGAAAAATTATCGATGGGATGTAGTAAAATATTTTCTACTAAAACATTACTTTCTACCGTAACGTTTATTGAATTTGTCGATACGACCTGCGGTATCTACTAATACGTTTTTACCGGTATAGAATGGGTGAGAAGTATTAGAGATCTCCAATTTGATTACTGGGTACTCATTACCGTCTTCCCAAGTGATTGTTTCTTTGGTAGGAGCGGTAGAACGGCTCAAAAAGCTTTCACCGTTTGACATATCTTTAAATACAACGAACCTATAATTTTCCGGATGAATTCCCTGTTTCATATCTAAAATTTGTAAATACAGAGCGCAAAGGTAACGGATTTTTTAATAAAGATCAAACATTTGGAAGCAGGATTTATGAAAAAATCCAAATTTATCTTTATTAATATTAAAAACCACCTTAATACGCATTTGAATAAAAATTAATTCTTCATATTAACGTACTGCAAAGGTAATCCAAAATTTCCTTCCTTACATAATTGAATTACAGATTGTAAATCATCGATTTTCTTGGCAGTTACACGGATGATGTCATCCATGATAGCCGGCTGTACTTTCAGGCCGGAATCCTTGATGGTTTTAACGATCTTCTTAGCATCGTCTTGCTTAATCCCGTTGCGGATCGTCACTTGCTGTTTCAGCACCTTCCCACTTTGGAAAGGCTCCTTGCTAAAATCATAAATGCTTCCATCCAACCCCTGGCGCATCGAGCGGCTAATCAATACATCCTTCACCTGTTCCAGCTTCATGTCGCTTTCTACCTCTATAGTGAGTACTAAATCCTTCTTATTCAACTCGATAGTTACTTGTGAATCCTTGAAATCGTAACGGTTGGTGATTTCCTTCTTTACTGTATTCACAGCATTATCCAGTGTTTGCGTATCTACTTTGCTTACAATGTCAAAGGAGGGCATAACCTAAATTTTTTATTTGAAAATAATATGCTTTACAGCTGATTATCTGCAAATATATAAAGAAATTATTGGCCAAAATAGCCATTTCGATCCGAAAAAGTACCTATTAGTCCTGTCGCCTTACTGCCCCTGCTCCCAGTATAGACTGCTTTACTTTAGGGCTGCCCTTGTAAAATACGGAACCACGCCCGGATATATTGGCAGATAATTCCTGCTCTGCCGTCACATAAGCCTTCGTATTGCCTGCCACGTTGATGAACACATCGTCCGATCTTAAACCTGAGGACCGGATATCTGCCCTGCCGCTTATATTATAAGACGATTGCTTTGCAACCCCCGTAGCAGAAAACTCGGAAGCTCCACTAACGTTCAAATCCATCCGGGATACGTCCATATCCATGTTAACCTTGAAGCCACCGCTTAGATCCAGGCTAATTTTACCGGATTTTACTTGGTTCTTAGTAAAGATCATTCCTGAGCCCGCGCCCCGGATATACGCCAAGTTCTTGTATTGAACGTATAATTTTATGATACCTCTTTTACCGGAAGGCTTCAATTCGTAGCCTTTCTTGAACCGGATCACCAGGGCTTTCCCTTCGTTGAAGCTTTCTATGTAGGGCAACAGGTTTGCATCGGCTTCAATCTTCAATCCTTCCCGGCCTGCATGCTCCAATTGTACCTCGTATTTACCGCTGCTGGAAAGCTCCGAAAAAGCGCTCACCTGCCTGGTCTCCGTTTTAATTTGCCCGTTTCCGCGGATCACTTCATCCTTTATCACGATACCTTCACCGGGAACAACGGGTTTACCGGAACCTCCTGCTTTAACATTACAATGTAGAAAGCTGGATGCCAAAAACATGATTGCAATAAGCAATAGATTAACAGTCCCTGCCAGGGATACATATCTTTTATTCATAAAATATCTTTTAGGGGAATAAAAATGATGGGCAGGCTTTGGTAGAGATAGTAAACGAATATCTTACCGCCGCCTGCCATGCAAATGATTGCATCAATCTATCTTGGATATCTTTAAATCGCTGTATGTGCCGCTCATGCGGATCATCGGCAGGTCCGTACTAGAAGAAGTATAGCCCGTAAACTCATGATGGCTGGACTTCTTAATGTTATTAACCTTCTGGAATTCGAAGCCGCCGCTGCGAACATCGCCGTAAGTCAACCGGGCCTTGATCCCGAATTGCAGCTTGGAAGGTATCTTGATACTCAAATCGGAATAGGTCATATCCGACTCGATACCCTTGAACTGCATTCCCAGGCGACCAATCTTAATATCGCCATAAGTTGTATTAAACTTACCGGAAGTCCTCAGTTCACGCACGTTGTAATCTGTATAATTGGAGCTGATGCTCAACGAACCGATCGACCCGAGGTTCATGTCGCCGTAATTGCAGTCGACCGACAATTCCTCCGCTTTCTCCACCGAGAAGTCGCCATTATTGGCGCTGATCTTAAGCCGTTTCACGTTATCGAACTTCATATCCGAATAATTACAATGCACTTCTACATTGTCCGCATTAGTAATAGAGCTTTTGTCTACATAATTCATATGAAGCGTCAAAAGTCCCTTGGAAGTACCCACGTGGTAATAGCCGTAATTCAG
This sequence comes from Chitinophaga caeni, assembly GCF_002557795.1. NCBI lineage: Bacteria > Pseudomonadati > Bacteroidota > Chitinophagia > Chitinophagales > Chitinophagaceae > Chitinophaga > Chitinophaga caeni. The sequence continues at coordinate 5,010,366 of NZ_CP023777.1, forward strand.
GCTGATCAAGGTCGGGAAAGGCAGTTCATTCGCCAATACATCCCCGAAATTATTCCCGATCGACAATTTTGATAAGTTCCTGGGCAAATAAACCTCGTAATCGATGTTTACTTGTTTCTTGATATTTCCGCGCAGGTTACCTTGCCACCATTTTTTGCCCTTGGCATTATAAACCGTGGCCACCTTGAGGCTGTTGCCGTTTTGCCCGGCCTCGATATCGATCGATTCGGCCATCTCCCGGGCTTGTTTATCGGAACTTCCGAAGCCCGTGATCACGATGTTGGCTTTCATTTCATTTTTATCCCACAGCTTGATATCAACCTTGCCGTACCTGTTTTCGAGTTGTACCATCCCACCGGGTGAAAGCTGAAATTCTTTCACCACGGTGCGTTTGTAGTACACATCTCTTTTTTCGGCAAAAGCGAATAGCGGAAGGAGAAGTAATATGAATATTTTAAATTTCTGAAGCATGAGGTAAATTTTTAGTGCTGTCAAATTTTTGCTGTTCGTCCAAAATATGGTCCAACAACTCTAATTTTAGTTGATAATACCGGATCATCGCGGCACGGATTCTTTCGTTGCCCGGATTTTTTTCCAGTTCTTCTTTTAAATGCAAGTAAGTATCGTTTCTCAATTCCAGCTCTTTCAACGCGGTGCTATCCAAGCCCAACTGTTCTGCTGGGAAGCTGTGAATAATATCCAACCGTTCCTGGATTTGGGAAGAGTAATAAAATTGGGCCTCCTGTAAACCCGGGATCATGCCGATCACGTTTTGGTTAGCAACAGTTTTCTTTACATCGATATAATGCAACCAAAATGCCACGTTCACCAGCAAGATTACAGATGCGGCCACCTTGAGCCAATGCTTGCCCAAGAGCGTTACCAGCTTCCCTTGCTTCCTACCGGTAGGAACTTCTAAAGCTAAGGCTTCCCAAACTTTGGGAGAGGGCCCTTCGTTTTCGAATTCCTCCCGGTGCTGCCGGATAAAGTCCTTCAATGAATCGCCTTGCCTCATAGCGTGATTGTTTTTTCTTTTACAAATTGCCTGATCTTTTCCTTGGCCCGCATATACTGCGTTTTGGCAGTAGATTCGGTGATACCGAGAAAATTCGCGATCTCTTTATGGGTATAGTCTTCAAAAAGATACAAGTTCACAACCGCCTTGTAACCCTGCGGCAATGCCTCGATGGCCTCTTTAACATAGTTAACGGTTGCAGCATGCCATGCTTCATCCACCCCGTCATCTTCCGGCATTGTATCATTTTGATCGACTTCCTCGAAATACACCTTCTTCTTCCTCAGGTGGTTCAAACATTGGTTCACGACGATACGCTTAATCCAGGCAGGCGCGGTGGCCGCATCATTGAGTTTACCAATATTTTTAAACACCTGTGTAAAAGCTTCCTGCAATACATCTTCCGCATCGGCCACATTGCTGACCATCCTCAGGCAGATGTTGAACATCGCTTTCGAATAAGCTTCGTACAGCTCTTTGAAAGCAGCAACATCACCTTTACGGCAACGCAAAACGAGGTTCGCTGTATTTAGAATTGATTGATGCAATGTATTGTCTAAGTTCGTTTACATAATTAATGACACCGCTTTAAGATTGAAGTTGCATGCGCGGTCACAAAAATTGCATAATTTCTTTTAAAAAGGGAAGTGATTTTTATTAAATTACTGATAATCAACTCTTTAATACTTTAAATATACCAGTAAAAATAATGGGGCGCGCCCCTTCGGGTCGGGCTATCCGCTGCAAGTCCTCGGCACTCCCTACGGTCGTGCCTGCGGGCTTTCCACTACTATCCCTCGCGCATTCCAATGAGAAGGTTCCGGGTATTTTGGACTTCCTTATTGAAGCCTGAAAGCTACAAGAGTTCGAAAACCGGGTCCGGTTGTTGAATGATATCCCTAATGCTCAAAATCCACGCTAGTTCAAAATCCTTGCTGGTACAAAATCCACGCTGGTCCGAGCTTGAAAGCTTGAACCAGACAGAGTTTCAGGTTATTTCTAAATAAAATTCGAAAGTCAAAACAGGGAAAAACAGCGATCAAACCCCACGCTGGTTCGAGCTTCCAAGCTCGGACCAACGCACAATCCAGGACATTTACAATCATACCGGAAACAAAATGGTACCGGCACCTTGCACCACGAACTACTGATTCTTGGATGCCTGGTGCACCCGAAAAAGATGTTCTATCAATTGAACGTTGTCCAAGACGGGAGTCCGAACTTGGAAGCTCAAACTAACCAGAGTTCCAGGTTATTTCTAAATAAAATTTGAAAGTCAAAACATGGAAAAACAGCTATCAAACCCCACGCTGGTTCGAGCTTCCAAGCTCGGACCAACGCACACTCCAAGACATTTACAATTGTACCGGAAACAAAATGGTACCGGCTCCTTGCACCACGAACTACCGATTCTTAGATGCCTGGTACTCCCGAAAAAGATGTTCTATCAATTGAACGTTGTCCAAAACGGGAGTCCGAACTTGGAAGCTCGGACTAACCAGAGTTCCAGGTTATTTCTAAATAAAATTCGAAAGTCAAAACATGGAAAAACAGCTATCTAAACCCACGCTGGTTCGAGCTTCCAAGCTCGGACCAACGCACACTCCAAGACATTTACAATTGTACCGGAAACAAAATGGTACCGGCTCCTTGCACCACGAACTACCGATTCTTAGATGCCTGGTACTCCCGAAAAAGATGTTCTATCAATTGAACGTTGTCCAAAACGGGAGTCCGAACTTGGAAGCTCAAACTAACCAGAGTTCCAGGTTATTTCTAAATAAAATTCGAAAGTCAAAACAAGGAAAAACAGCTATCGAACATCTACAGCCAAAAAGCTCAGCACGGTTCCCGGCGCATCAACATTAAAATAATTTCTTTTTCAAAACGAAGCGTTTCACAAAACTTACCCTGAAGTTCCCGGTACCGAAAGCCTGGTAAGTTCGATCAATCGGTGATTCACTGCGGGTTTTCATATCCACATAATGTATGCCTGCAAAATACTTGCTGGAGTTATAACCGGCAGCAATCCTCAAGGTAGTATTCAACTGCCAACCGGTTTCTTGGTTGGTACGATCGGTATCCAGGTAATATAAAGTCGTATGATTAATTCCCACGGCGCCTGAAAGTGAAGCCATCACGAAAAAATGACTGCGTATCACGTAAGTATAAGCATAGCCGCCATTAACGGCCAAGCTAATTACGTTGGTTTTATGGTAATCATCATAATCAAAGAAATCTTTATTCTTGATATCCCTCGGCACCAGGGCGGAATCGCCCTTCATCTTGTAACTGAATATATCTCCGCCCAATAAAAAGGAACCGGCGCTTTTCTTCTGGTATTCGTTCTGTAAGTAAGCCGCCCGGTAAGAAAACTTCTGGTGATTGAAAATATAATGCGCACTAACGCCCAGGTCAACATTATACATATCCGGTCGCTGCGGGAAACGCCCGCTAGCTTGATAGTTTTCCAGGGTATTAATGGGATTCGCCAGGTAATACCCTTTGTAATATTGCCCGTAAAAATCGATTACGATCTTCCGTAAATAAATATGGCTCTGCAAATCGAGATACTTGGTTTTGCCATATTTCTCATCATCATTATTAATAAATGGCAAATTAAACCCGAAGTTGATACCTAGAAATTTATAATTGAAACCGAAACCAACGTTGAAATTGCTATTCGGCTTATATAAAACTTTTTCTTTCTGTTGATGATCCACCAGGTCGAAATGGGTATACTTTCTCGAACCGTACAAACGTACGGTCAGGTCCTTGGAATGATCCTCGATATAATTGGAATCAAGCGGGGGATTCAGCCAACTAATATCCACTTGCCCGAAGGATACCTGCCGGCAGATTAAAATCAGTAAAACAGTTGTAAGGTATTTGCGCATGCGTTCTAACAATTATCCACGGCTCCTGGTTAACCGGGAAGCTCGATGACTTCTAAATTCTTTATGGTACCACCTTCCAGCTCAAAACGAATCAAGGTCTTTACTTTGTGCCAACCTTGTTTTCCGCATGCTCCCGGATTGATATGTAACAACTTTAACGCGGGGTCATTCATGACTTTTAAAATATGCGAATGACCGCAAATAAATAATTTCGGAGGATTTTGACGTATTTCGGAACGGATCGCCGGGGAATATTTTCCCGGGTAGCCCCCTATATGCGTTATCCAAACATCCACACCTTCCAGCTCGAACCTTAAATTTTCAGGGTACCGGACTCTCAAATCGGCACCGTCAATATTCCCGGTTACTGCTCTCAATGGTTTTAGCGCTTCCAGTTCGTCTGCTAAGGCCACATTCCCGATATCCCCGGCATGCCAGATCTCATCAACATTTTTAAAATATTCTTTGACCGATGGATGTAAATATCCATGGGTATCCGACATTAAACCAATTTTTTTCATGCTCCCTGGAAAATTCGACGTCTGCAAGTTTACAGTTTTTTATGATTCGTTGCACCAATTCATAAAAAAACAACCGCAGCTTTAAGGCGGCGGTTGAGAAATACTGATTATTTAAAAGGCTGAAATCGCGATTGAAAATTATTTTAAGACCTGTTGCATGACTTCAAATACCAATGATGCCGCCAACTTAGCAGTTCTAGAATCAATATCGAAAGCGGGATTCAGCTCCGCGATATCGAATGATACAACTTTACCCGATCGCAATACTTGCCGCAAAGCTGCAAGGAAAACCTGGTCCGGTAAGATCCCGTTAAATGCCGTAGCGCTTACCCCCGGGGCAAATGCGGCTGCAAAAACATCCAGGCAAATAGTGAGGTAAACGTGTCTCCGGGAATCAATAAATTCCCCGATGGATTGAATTAGTTTGTTTTGCCCATCAAGATGAAAATCACTTCCCGGTATATAGCTTGCGCCAAAAGCAGCGGCTGTATCAAATAATAATTTCGTGTTGCTGTTTTCCTGGATACCCAAGGCTAAGTAATGAAATGCTTTCCCCGCAGCCCTCGCTTCCTCCGCCAATTGGTAAAACCCGGTCCCGGAACTGGGGCCTTCCACTCCCGGTTGACGGATATCGAAATGCGCATCGAAATTAATCGCCGCCCAATTATCTCCAACCGACTTTGATTGCTTGATACCGGATACGTTTGCATAAGTAACCTCGTGCCCGCCACCCAATACTAGTGGAAAATAGCCCAGATCGAGAATTGCACTTACTAGTTCCGCAAGGGCAGCTTGTGCAGCTTCGAGGTTCTGATCATCACAAACAATATCCCCGATATCAAAGACTGCGGAACTGGTATCAAAATGAACCGGAAAATTCGCACACGCCTTTCTCAAAGCGGTAGGCCCGGCAACTGCGCCCGTTCTTCCCTTGTTTCTGCGCACGCCTTCATCACTCGCGAAACCTAGTATTACCGCAGCTTTTTCTCCTTCTTTTAATGCCGGCAAAGCCATTTTATCCAGGTCCAAACATTTAACTACCTGGTGCCAACGCCATGCCGAAGGATCATCGCCATCATTTCTTCCTCGCCAAATATGCGGGTTCGCGGGATAATAATACTGATTCATGTTGATGCTATTTATCTAAGTATGAACTAATCGGCCTTGTTTCCAAACCTTGCAGGGTTTCATTTTACCTTGGTAATATAAAATATCGCGGTAATCGCTACAGGGATAAGCCTGCATATCGGCATCCATGCCGATATCCAAAGTTCCAACTTGCCGCAAACTTAATGCCATAGCTGCCCGGGTTGTCAAGCCGGAGAAAACTTCCGCTGTAGATAATTTCTCTGCCGCACTCATCACTGCTGCTTGCAGCAACAAATCACCCATCGGTGCAGAACCGGGATTCCAATCGCTCGCGATTGCCAAGCAGGCGCCGGCATCCAATAGTTTCCTTGCCGGGGCATACGGCATACCTAAACCTAAAGAAGCGCCGGGCAAAACGGTTGCAACGGTATTAGATGCAGCCAACAGTGCAATTTCTTCCTCCCTGCTAGCTTCAAGGTGATCGGCAGAAACCGCCCCCACCTCAACTGCAACCTTTGAGCCCCCGGCGGTAAATTGATCCGCGTGCACCGTTAGATCAAAACCCCTCGATTTTAATTGTTGTAAAAATGGCAAGGCCACCGTTGTATCAAATGCCGTGTCCTCTATAAAAATATCGAATCGTTGCGCCCATTGCTTTCCGGCTATTTGCGGAACAAGCTCCTGCAACACCCAATCCAAATACGCTCCTGCCTCGCCTTCATAATCCCTGGGTTTCATATGAGCGGCCAGGCATGTGGGAATCAATGTCGCTACCGTAAGATCATTTGCTTGCGCAATGGCTTCCAACATTTTTAATTCATCCCGCCCGCTTAAACCGTAACCGCTTTTTACTTCGATCGTTGTTACACCTTCCGTAAGATGGCGGTTAGCTCTTTCCACGGTCAGTTCCACCAAACGGTCTAGGCTGGCGGCACGGGTCTTGGTAACCGAATCCCATATGCCCCCACCCGCGCGGGCTATTTCCAAGTACGACTTTCCGGCTATCCGCATAGCATAATCGCGGCTACGCGAACCATCAAAGCAAATATGCGTATGGGCATCGATAAATCCCGGCAACAAGACACGATCATCTTCTATGAATTGCAGTTCGGCCGCGGGGTATAATTCTTTTAACCTTTTGAACGGGCCAACTGCGACCAAACGCTTTCCATCCACTACCACCCCGGCATTTTCAATAACCTGTAAAGCTTCATCGGGAATAGCGCCCTTTGCCGGTAAGCCGGTCAAGGGCAAAACTTGTTTGAATGGGCCGATTAATAACATGGAACATCTGATTTATGGCCTTCCCTTTAAGGGGAAGACCAGTGAATTATATTGTTAAACCGAAATCATCCCGGTATTCTAGCGCTTTCTCATAACCGGCATCTGCATGACGGAAAATCCCCATCGCGGGATCATTGAATAACACGCGGGATAAACAGGCAGCCGCACGATCAGTACCATCAGCCAATACCACCATGCCGGCATGTTGAGAATAACCCATACCTACGCCACCACCATGATGGAAGGAAACCCAGGTCGCTCCCCCGGCAGTATTACTCATCAGGTTTAATAAAGTCCAATCGGAAACAGCATCGGATCCATCTTTCATGGCTTCAGTTTCACGGTTAGGAGAAGCTACCGAACCGCAATCCAAGTGATCCCTGCCGATAACGATAGGCGCTTTCACTTTGCCGCTCTTCACGAGATCATTAAAGATGAGGCCGGCTTTTTCTCTTTCACCCATACCTAACCAGCAGATGCGTGCAGGCAAACCTTGGAAAGCAACTTTTTCCTGCGCTTTCTTTAACCAGTTATGCAACGCCGCATTTCCGGGGAATGCTTCCATTAGCGCGCGGTCGGTCGTGTATATATCTTCCGGGTCACCCGAAAGCGCCACCCACCTGAATGGCCCTTTACCTTCGCAGAAAAGCGGGCGGATATAAGCCGGCGTAAAACCGGGGAAGTCAAATGCGTTAGCTTCGCCGCCTTCCTTGGCAAATTCACGCAGGTTATTCCCGTAATCGAAAGTTACGGCGCCTTGCTTTTGCAAATCCAACATCAAGCTTACATGGCGGGCCATGCTTTTCAATGAACGTTGTTTATAAGCAGCAGGGTCGGACTTTCTCAGGGCGGCAGCTTCTTCTAAGCTCAACCCGTTCGGAACATAGCCGTTAATCGGATCATGTGCCGATGTTTGATCTGTCAAGATATCGGGAACAATACCATCGCGGATCAGTTTTTCAAGCATATCCCCGGCATCGCTCACCAGGCCTACGGAGATCGCTTCCCCTTTTTCCTTGGCTTCCATTACCCATTTGATGGCTTCCTCGTACGAGTAAGTCATCTTATCGATATATTTCGTGTCTATTCTTTTTTGGATACGTGCCGGGTCAACATCCGCACCTAGGAAGGTAGCGCCGGCCATTGTTGCAGCCAGCGGCTGCGCTCCACCCATGCCGCCGATACCGGCAGTCACTAATAATTTACCGGAAAGATCCCCGTTAAAATGTTGCCGGCCGCATTCTACAAAAGTTTCATAAGTTCCCTGCAAAATTCCTTGCGTACCGATATAAATCCAGCTTCCGGCAGTCATCTGTCCATACATCATTAAACCTCTCGCCCGGAGTTCGTTAAAATGTTCCCAGGTGGCCCATTTCGGAACGAGGTTACTATTCGCTAATAACACCCTCGGCGCTTGCGGATGTGTCCTGACCAAACCTACCGGCTTACCTGATTGCACTAATAATGAATGGTCTTCATCTAAAGTTAACAAGGTCTCGATGATTTTTTGCAAGGCTTCGCGGTTACGGGCTGCTTGGCCTATGCCGCCATATACCACCAATTCATCGGGATTTTCGGCCACTTCTGCATCGAGGTTATTCAATAACATGCGCAGCGGCGCTTCCGTTTGCCAAGATTTGGCATTCAACTGCGCACCACGGGGCGCTTTATAATGCGGGTGAGCCGCGTATTCTTTAAGAAAGTTGGAACTGTTCATATAAAATATCGTTTAAAGGAATTTGTAATTGTGCGGCGGCATCATTGCCCGCCTTAACAAAAGAACCATCGGCAATAATTGCTTGCAAAGCTTCTATGTCGTAAGCGAAGATGCGATCATCATCTGCAAAGCTGACCTTGGAACGGGTGTATTGATGTAAAGCTTCCAGGACGGGTGTTGTTTTTAACGGCCTGCGGAAATCTATTGCCTGCGCCGCATATAACAACTCTATTGCCAAGATGTATTCCAAGTTGGAAATCACCTGGTTTAACTTGCGGCCACTGATGGAACCCATCGAAACGTGATCTTCTTGTCCAAGGGATGTTGGAACGCTATCTGCGCTCGCGGGAAAACAGAGGGTCTTATTTTCTGTTACCAAGGCTGCCGTGGTGTATTGCGGGATCATGAAACCGCTGTTCAAACCGGCATCACCCGTTAACAACTTGGGTAAGCCGAACCTTCCTTCGATCATCATGTAACTCCTGCGATCAGAAATATTACCTACTTCCGCTGCCGCTACCGTCGCATAATCCAATGGTAGCGCCATCGGTTGACCGTGGAAATTCCCCCCGCTGATCGTATCTACTGCTGAGAAGATGATGGGATTATCTGTTACGGAGTTCAACTCAATTTCCGTAAGATCTTTCAGATGCAACCAAGCGGTGCGGGAAGCTCCATGTACTTGCGGCATACATCTTAAAGAATAAGGATCTTGCACACGGCCACAATCCACATGGGAATACATGATCTCGGAACCCGTCAGCAAGGTGTTTAACCTGTGCGCCACTAATTGATTCCCCGGGAAAGGACGGATTTGATGTAAACGGGGATCGAAAGGTTTATTAGTACCCATCAATGCTTCGAGGGACATACCGCCGATCAAGTCGGCAGCTTCGAGGGCATTATGCAAGCGGGATACGGCTTTTACTGCAAAAGCAAGTATAAACTGCGTACCGTTAATCAAGGCCAGCCCTTCTTTCGGGCCTAAAGCGATAGGTTCTAATCCTTCCGCTTGTAACATTTCCGCAGCTGCCCGTTTCCCGCCTTTATAATAAACATGCCCTAGACCAATCAATGGTAAAAACAGGTGCGACAAGGGCGCCAAGTCGCCGGAAGCCCCAACAGAACCCTTCTCCGGCACCAGTGGAATAACATCATTGTCGATATGCCACATGATTCGTTCCAAGGTCTTTGGATTGATACCAGAATATCCTTGCGCCAAGGCATGGACCTTGGTAATCATCATCAACTTGGCCACTTCGCCCGGGATGGGATCGCCAACCCCAACACTGTGACTTTGGAGGATGTTGTACTGTAATTTCTTCGTATCCTCCCCGGAGATACTGGTATCGCATAACGGCCCGAAACCTGTATTTATACCGTAAACCGTTGTGTTATGTTGAACGATCTCCTGCACGTAAGCGTAGCTGGTTTCAACACGCTCTATGGCTTCCGGGCATAATATCCCCTTCACCTGGCCATTAGCAATCGCAATAGCCTTATGTACACTAAGGGTATCGATGCCATATTTAAAAGATTGCATCATTGTAAAATGATTTAACAGTTGTTTTGTTGTATGATATTAGTTGAATGATCGAGTTCTTTCCGGATCCTCTCTGACAGCGGCACTCCTTGCACAGATTGTTCAATAGCGGAGATGGACTCCAAAATCCTGCGGCTTTCTTCATGTTCGGTGGCCAATTGGCGCATGGCAATATCTATAGCCGACCAAACCGGTTGAATTGCGGCTAACAACGCTTCACCTTTCTTGGTTAACACAACCAATTGTCGCCTGCCGTCATCTTTACAGCGGCTGGTTTTCACGAAGCCCTTCTGCTTGAGGCTGGTAACAAGCTGGCTGATCGCAGAATGCGACACTTCCAGCTGCGTAGCCATATCCATTAAGGTAACCGGCTGCTTGGAAGAGAGAATGTAGAAAACGGGGAACCAACTGGCATCGAAAGCCAATCCTTCCTGTTCATAAACCTTATTAACTTCCGATAAGAAATATTCACTCAATCGCCTGAGCCTGCTGCCGAAAATCAAGTATCCTAATGAATGATAAAAACCCATGTGATAAAATTATATAAGCACTTATATATTTTAACAATATTAGGGAATTTTAGGAAAAGTAGCAACAAAAAAAGGTAAGCCCACAGTGAGCTTACCTTAACCAGTTACCTATTTCTATACAAAAAGAAATATTATTATATTTTGTATCCGACCCTATTAGAAGGGATCGTTTACTACTTCTTGGCTTTAGTTTTACTTTTCTTTACATCGAACCAAACCGGGGATTGATCTTCCACATCACCATGGTAATTGATGCACAATTCTTCACCCTTCTTAACTTCCCTACGGGTAATGATACTCATGGTTTCCTTCTCGAAATCCATCTCGTATTCACAATTAGGGTTGTAATCATGGTTGTAAACAGAACAATATCCCAGTGCAATACAGGAGCGGGTTTCCTTTTCACCCCATAAGAAGATATAATTATGAAGAAATGTTTTATCCACTTTATCCGTATCTTTTTTCGACAACACTAATACGGGCGATGTTTCTATCCTGGTGCCAGAAGGAATTATTTCCGTTGCAAAAACGCCTCTTCCTTTTCCTTTGATTTTCTTGATTTGCAAGTATGGTTTTATCATATTGTTCTTTAATGATTCGTAAAATAACATTAAACCAGTTAGTTATCAAAATTTAAGCTGAATTTGTTAGTAAACACCCCCGTAATTATTCCGGGATAACTCTATTTTTGCCGAAAATTCCTCATCATGGTTAATTATAACCCGAAAGATTGGTTTACGTTCATTTTTAGGATTCATAAATCTGATACCATCGAGAAGTTATGGCCAATGTTGATTTCCATGGCTATTTACTCGGGAATCATTTCTTACCTGGAACTGGAAGTATGGCAGTTGAGCGGCAAAGGCGGATTGAGCAACTTATCGTCCATGCACGGTTTACTCGGCTTCGTGATATCATTGTTATTGGTATTCCGTACTAATACCGCTTATGACAGGTGGTGGGAAGGCCGCAAGCAATGGGGAGCATTGGTCAACGATTGCCGCAACTTAGCGATTAAACTCCATGCTATTTTACCGCCCGGCAATCCCGCTAGGGAATTTTTCAGAACCATGATTCCCAATTATGCCTTTGCCTTGAAAAATCACTTGAGGAATATATACCACCCGGCAGACCTGGAAGAGGCCCATGATTTTGAACCAACCGCGGTTTCGCACGATATCCATGTCCCCAATCATCTCGCCGCCAAAATGTTGCAGGAAGTACATACGCTTTACCGCCAAAACATTATTTCAGGCGACCAGTTAATTACCCTTAATAATGATCTAAACACCCTAACCAACGTTTGCGGCGCCTGCGAACGGATCAAGAACACCCCGATCCCGTATTCGTATAGCGCTTTCATTAAAAAATTCATATTCATCTACGTGATGACATTACCTTTTGGTTATGTATTCAGCGTCGGGTATTATATTATTCCAATGTCTGTTTTCATATTCTATGTACTTGCAAGTTTAGAACTGATAGCTGAAGAAATAGAAGACCCTTTCGGCAGGGATGCGAACGACTTACCAACTGAAACTATCAGTAAAAATATCAGGAAACATGTAGGTGAAATTTTATAGTATTTAGTCAACATTGCATCGATCCAGCCTGTTAGTTGTGTTGATAATGACTGCATTTTAGACTTTTGTTCTTATTTTCGCCCACAGGAGAAGGTTTATGGAAAATGAAGTATTACTAGAACAATACCAAGAATTATCGCGCAATGGCGACTATAAAGCCTTGCACACCTACTTGGACGACCAGCTGATTTCAGACATCGTGGAGATCATCGAGGAAGAGCCCGAAGAAGGCGCCAAGATAATCCAGTTGCTGACCATCAGCCGCGCCGCGGCAGCGTTCAGAATACTTGAATTCCCTGAACAAGAGGAAATTATCAAACTGTTACCCGCTCCTAAAATTGCAGAACTCCTCAACGAACTCCCCCCTGATGATAGGACCGCCTTCCTCGGGGAGCTGCCAAGCGCAGCGGTGACCGAGCTGATCAAATTACTCGATCCTGAAGAGAGAAGGATCACCCTATCATTGCTGGGATACCCTGAAACGAGCGTGGGCCGTATCATGACGCCCGATTATATCGCCGTAAAGGAAGATTGGAGCGTGAAAAAAGTATTAGATCATATCCGCATTCACGGGAAAGATAGTGAAACGATCGATGTAATTTATGTTATAGATGACAACGGCGTATTGCTCGATGACTTCAGGATCAGGGAATTTCTCCTCGTGGAGCCGAGTTTGCAGGTGAATGCGCTGATGGATAACCGCTTTGTATCATTAAACGCTAACGAGGAGCAGGAAGAGGCAATCCAGACTTTCCGGATGGAAAACCGTGTAGCCTTGCCCGTGGTAGACGACCAAGGCGTCATGCTAGGCATCGTAACGATTGACGATATGTTATGGATTGCCAATGAAGAACATACAGAGGACGTTCAAAAGATCGGTGGTACCGAAGCGCTGGATGAACCTTACCTTGACATTTCATTATTCCGGCTGATCAAGAAACGCGCCGGATGGTTGATAATATTGTTTTTCGGGGAAATGCTCACCGCGACGGCGATGGCTTTTTTCGAAGACGAGATCGCCAGGGCGGTCGTACTTGCATTATTCGTTCCGCTTATTATTTCGAGCGGAGGTAATAGTGGATCACAAGCCTCTACATTGATTATCCAGGCGATGGCTCTTGGCGAAATAAAGCTGAGCGACTGGTGGCGGGTTATGCGCCGTGAATTAGCCAGCGGCTTTTTCCTTGGAACGATACTCGGCTTAATCGGTTTTATCAGGATCGTAGTATGGAGCTTGATCTTCCATTCTTACGGCGATCATTACATCATGATCGGCATCACGGTAGCGATCACCTTGATGGGTGTTGTTATCTGGGGCACTATTTCCGGCTCCATGCTTCCCATCCTTCTCAAGAAAGCCGGCGCCGACCCGGCCACATCTTCCGCTCCATTCGTTGCCACGCTAGTAGATGTTACAGGGTTAATCATCTATTTCAGTGTCGCATACTCCTTGTTAAACGGCACATTATTATAGTTAAAAATGTACCCATTCCACTTTTGTATCCTTTTGGGAAGGTTTATCTACGATAAAAATATTGCTATAATCATCATCCGCGATATGATCCAAGGGCGCTTTGCCTCCCAAGCTTTTGATAATGGGAATCAAGGTATTACTATGCCCAACTACCAGTAATTTCTTCCCCCAGTCGTGGTGCTTGCTTATTTGCACCAGGAGTCCTTCGCCCGTTGTATCTGCCTGGTAAAAGACGGTATCCAATTTTTTGTATATACGGAGCGAATCCGCGGTTTGTATCGTCCTAACAAAACGTGTCGTATAAATTTTTTGAATGCCGCTATCTTTCAGCAGCCAATACAGGTTGCCGGATCGTTGCATACCTTCTTCCGTGAGGGAACTGTCATATCCCGGGAATTTTTCAGAATGCCGCACCAGGAAAAACTTCCCTGTTAAAAAAGTGGTATCTTCCTGTACAGCAACTTGCACAACTTTCTTCTCACCGTTCTGGCAGGCAGCCAAAGTAAAAATGGCGCCGATCATCATTAAGACCCTTCGCATGATTTGTAGTTTATTATATTGCGTTACAAATTAGACAATTTTAAACTATTCAACCAAAATCTACAGGAATAAACCCCTGTGTCAACAAATCAAACCTTCAATTTAAGAGATAAAGCTATGCAAGTTTACAAACGTTTGCTACTCATCCTTTCCCTGGCGCCCCTTGGTGGACTAAAAGCCCAAATGGCTCCATTGACCGTAGAAAAAATTATGCGGGATCAAAAATGGATCGGGACTTCTCCCGATGGAATCCGCTGGCAGCGAGATAGCAAAGTCATTTACTTTGATTGGAATCCTACGCAATCCGTTTCCGACTCCCTATATTTCGTGAAAGTAAATGATTGGAAACCTCAAATTACACCGGCTATCGAACGCGCTGATGTTAGGGCATATAACTCGGGAAATTACAACCCTGCGAAAACAGCTTACACTTATGCCAAGGATGGTGATATTTTTTATTTAGATCTAAAAAAAGGGAAAACCATCCAGGTTACCCACACTACCGGCTTCGAATTTAATCCCCAGTTTTGTCTTGACGGTGAAAAAATTGTTTACATGTCGCAACAAAACCTTTACGCCTGGGATATTGCGAACGGTACCACATCGCAATTGACCAATTTTGTTTCCAATGCCCCGAAAAGCAGGGAAACCAAGAAGGAAAAGAAAGATAAATCCTCGCAGGAAGATTGGTTGAAAGATCAACAATTGGCATTATTTGATGTGTTAAAAGAAGAAAAAGCGGAGCAAGATGCCCGCGAAGCCTTCATGGAAAGCCTACCCGATAAAAAAGGCATATACCCAATCGCCTATCAAGATCGCACGGTTACCAGGGTGAATATCAGCCCGGATGGTAGGTTCGTGAATTATACCTTGTACCGCGATGCCAAGGACAAAAATACCATGGTGCCTAGCTGGGTAAATGAAAGCGGTTATGTTACAGAAATCAATGCAAGACCCAAGGTCGGCTCTCCGCAAGGAAGTTATGAAACCTTCATCTTTGACCGCGAAAAAGATACTGCTTATGCATTACATGTAACCGATATACCCGGCATTAAGGACATTCCTGCGTACCGTAAAGATTACCCGCAAGATTCCTCGAAACCATCCGCTAGGGGCGTCATTGTAAATGGACCGTTTTACAGTGAAAATGGACAGCGAGCAATTGTCGACATCCGTTCGCAAGACAATAAAGACCGCTGGCTTATGTCAGTAGAATTGGCGACTGGTAAATTACAAACCTTGGACCGGCAACATGATGATGCTTGGATTGCCGGGCCGGGATTGGGTTGGAGCATGGGCGGCGGCAACATCGGTTGGATCGATGAAAACACCTGCTGGTTTCAAAGCGAAGTAAGTGGTTATTCACATTTGTATACATATAATTTCGTTTCAAAGAAGACAAATGCCTTAACCTCGGGCAAATTTGAAGTGCAGGAAGCGAAATTATCGGCTGATAAAAAAACGTTTTACATCACGACCAATGAAGTGCATCCCGGGGAGCAACAATTTTATCATCTCAACATTGCTAACAAGAAGTTAACCAGGATTACCCAAATGACCGGAGCTAATGAAGTGAGTGTTTCTCCGGATGAAAAATGGATTGCCTTCCGTTATTCCTACAGCAATAAACCCTGGGAACTTTACGTACAAGAAAATAAGGCTGGCGCTAAAGCAATACAGGTAACCGGTAAGGCGATGTCGGATGAATTTAAATCCTACCCTTGGCGCGATCCGGAAGTCATAACTTTCCAAGCCAGCGATGGGCAAGAAGTGTACGCAAGATTATACCAACCCGCAACAGGGAAGAAAAATGGAGCAGCTGTAATTTTTGTACACGGCGCCGGTTATTTACAAAACGCCCATAAATGGTGGAGCAGTTACTCCAGGGAATACATGTTCCACAATTTATTGGCAGATCGAGGCTTCACTGTAATTGATGTCGATTACCGCGGCAGCGCCGGTTACGGGCGGGATGTGAGAACGGGCATTTACCGCCATATGGGAGGTAAAGATCTCGATGACCAGGTAGATGCAGCGGCATTGCTCGTTAAAAAATACGGTATCGATCCAAAGCGTATAGGCATTTACGGTGGCAGCTACGGCGGTTTTATAACCTTGATGGCCATGTTTACGAAACCGGGCACATTCGCAGCGGGCGCCGCCTTGCGTTCCGTGACGGATTGGGCGCATTACAACCATGGTTATACTTCCAACATTCTCAATGAACCGCAAACGGACAGCATTGCCTATGCCCGTTCCTCCCCGATCAATTTTGCAGCAGGCCTGCAAGGTAAATTATTGATGTGCCACGGGATGGTAGATACGAATGTTCATTTTCAAGATATCGTTCGCTTGAGCCAACGATTGATTGAATTGGGTAAAGATAATTGGGAATTAGCCGTGTACCCGGTAGAAAATCATGGATTTACCAAGCCTTCCAGCTGGACGGATGAATATAAAAGAATTTTAAAATTATTCGAAGAAACACTTCTGTAATACAATCACTACAAATAACTTATAACAATGGTCCGGATTTTACCGGGCCATTGTTGTTTCATCAATATTATTGTTTACAGGCATCGAAAGTGAGATCCGCCCCAGTTCAAGGATGTTGTTCCTTTACAAGTACAAAAAATCTAAAAACGACTTGACATGGTACCTGGCCGTAAGCGGATTACAACCCGCTAATATCAAGGAGTTCAGCACAAATCAAGATATACAGCAGTTAACTGACATAATTTATGATCCGGGAAAGGCCCTGGCGCCGCAATTTAACAAAGTCTTAAGAAGAACTATTTATGACTTTCGTTATAATACTACCTATTACGGTTACGAGCCGGATTATGTAGAATAGTTTAGTTTAGAATAATTCGTAACTTGTGCAAAATCAATCATACCCAAAGGCATTCCACGCAACCGGGATGCCTTTGGCATTTAATTTTCAATACCCTATTTTTGTACTTTATTACCCTGAATTAGTAGTAAATTCACTCAAGTACATCATTTTGGACATTGAAAACCAGAGAATGTAGTTAGATAATCATTAAAACTCCCAAATTAATTATGTGTGGAATCGTAGCCTACATAGGTCAACGGGAAGCTTATCCCGTGGTATTAAAAGGATTAAAAAGATTAGAATACCGTGGATACGACAGTGCCGGTGTAGCCATTTTGAATGATGCCGGCTTGGAAGTCTACAAGAAGAAAGGAAAGGTCGCGGAGCTAGAAGAGTTTGCCAGCGGTAAAAATATGCATAGCCATATCGCCATTGGCCATACCCGCTGGGCAACCCACGGGGAACCTTCAGATAGAAATGCACACCCCCATAAATCTGCAAGCGGTAAATTGGCCGTAGTCCATAATGGTATCATTGAAAACTATACCCTTCTTAAACAAGAATTAATTAAAAAAGGGCACACATTTAAAAGTGATACCGATACGGAAGTGTTGATCCACTTTATCGAAGAAATTAAGGACAGCAATCAATGCTCGCTTGAAGAGGCAGTAAGAATTGCATTGAAAAGGGTTGTCGGCGCTTACGTGATCGTCATTATTGACGAAGATAATCCCGGCACCTTAATCGCTGCCAGGAAAGGTAGCCCCCTCGTGATCGGCGTAGGGAAAGGCGAACATTTCCTTGCTTCAGATGCGTCCCCGATAGTGGAATACACCAAGGAAGTAGTGTATGTCAATGATTATGAAATCGCGATTATCAAATCCGATGAATTGATCCTAAAAAATATTTCCAACGAGATTCAAACACCTTATATACAAAAACTGGATATCGAACTGGCCGCTATAGAAAAAGGCGGTTACGATCATTTCATGTTGAAAGAAATATTCGAGCAACCCCAAACAATTTATGACAGCTTAAGGGGGCGGCTTGATGCCAAAAAAGGTACACTTACCATGGGTGGTATCCGCGAGTATGCCGATGTTTTAAGTAATGCCAACAGGATCGTAATCGTAGCCTGCGGAACCTCCTGGCACGCGGGGCTGGTGGCCGAGTATATCATTGAAGAACTCTGCCGTATACCGGTGGAAGTAGAATACGCTTCAGAATTTCGCTACCGCAACCCGGTAATCGGTGAAGGGGATGTGATCATCGCCGTTTCACAATCCGGCGAAACCGCAGATACCCTGGTGGCAATCGAAAGCGCCAAGGAAAAAGGTGCGATCATCCTCGGAATTTGTAACGTGGTAGGATCTTCTATCGCCCGTGCCTCGCAAGCGGGAGCTTATACCCACGCGGGGCCGGAAATCGGCGTAGCGAGTACCAAGGCTTTCACAGCGCAATTGGCCGTATTAACCTTAACTGCATTGAAAATTGCCGCAGAGAAAGGCTCGATCAGCGAGCAAAGATTTCAGCACCTCCTGGACGAGTTGGAAGATGTTTCTGATAAAGTAGCTACAGCATTGGAACTGAACGATCAAATAAAAGAGATCGCCGATAAATATAAAGATGCGCGCGACTTTTTATTCCTCGGTCGCGGGTACAATTTCCCCGTTGCCTTGGAAGGCGCATTGAAGTTGAAAGAAATTTCGTACATACACGCTGAAGGCTACCCCGCCGCCGAGATGAAACACGGTCCCATCGCACTTGTAGACGAAAATTTACCGGTTGTATTCGTTGCAACGAAAGATACATACTATGAGAAAGTGGTATCGAACATCCAGGAGATTAAAGCCCGTAAAGGTAAAGTGATCGCGATCATCACGGAAGGCGATGAAACGATCCCGGCCATGGCAGATGATGTCATTATCGTTCCGGAAGCCGATGAACTGGTGGCCCCGATGATATCTGTTATCCCGTTACAATTGCTTGCCTACCATGTGGGTGTATTAAAAGGTTACGATGTTGATAAGCCGCGCAATTTGGCTAAATCGGTAACCGTAGAATAATATTAACACTTAACATCGCAGCAGCATGAACCGTATACAGAAAAAACCGTTAAAAGACCTGGGCTATCATTTTATTGATGGTGCATACCTTCCAAACGGTAAAAACGAATACTACCTGCGCGATCAGCAAAGAGGGAATCAATTAACCTACCGGAAATTAAACGCGCAAGAGATAGAAACACTCGTGCGCAATGATAATACTTCCGATGATTGGAACAACATCTTCGTAGCGGATGAATTTGACCCGAAGCTGGTACAACACTGCCATTTTTACGGCTTGGTGCGCATTGGTAAATTAGAACCTTATTACTTAGAATACAGGAACCTGCGCCTACCCGTAGGATTATATAATAGTACAATTGCATCTTGTGATTTCGGTGACAACATCGTGATCCATAATGTTAATTTCCTCTCCCATTATATCATCGGGAATGAAGTCATCCTCGCTAATATTAATGAGATGGCCACCACCGACTATGCCAAGTTCGGGAACGGCATCGTTAAAGACGGGGAAGATGAAAAGCTCAGGATATGGTTGGAGTTATGCAACGAAAATGGCAACCGCTCCGTAATGCCTTTCGATGGCATGCTACCCGGTGACGCTTACTTATGGACCCGGCACCGAGATGACCAACAGATCCAACAAAGATTCAAAGAATTTACCGAGAAAAAATTTGATAAAAAAAGAGGGTACTATGGTATTGTAGGAGATCGTAGCGTCATCAAACATTGCAATATCATTAAAGATGTAGCGGTTGGTTCTGATGCTTATATCAAAGGCGCTAACAAGTTGAAAAACTTGACGGTTAACAGCAGCGCCCAAGCGCCTTCCCAAATCGGGGAAGGCTGTGAGTTGGTAAACGGGATTATCGGTTATGGATGCCGCATTTTCTACGGCGTGAAAGCGGTGCGTTTTATCTTGGCATCGCATTCACAACTAAAATACGGCGCCCGGCTCATCAACTCTTTCCTTGGAAATAATGCGACTATTTCCTGCTGCGAAGTATTGAACTCCTTAATCTTTCCTGCGCATGAACAACACCATAATAACTCGTTCCTATGCGCAGCTTTGATTATGGGTCAAAGTAATATGGCAGCGGGAGCCACGATAGGATCAAATCATAACTCCCGTGGAGCCGATGGTGAAGTAATTGCGGGCAGGGGTTTCTGGCCGGGTTTGTCGGTAAGCCTCAAACACAATTCCATCTTTCCAACCTTTACCTTGATCGCGAAAGGCACTTATAGCCATGAAATGAATATCCCCTTCCCTTTCAGCTTGGTCATTAACGATGAACATGAAAATTCGTTGAAGATCATGGCGGGGTATTGGTTTACCTATAATATGTACGCTCTCGCCAGGAATAGCTGGAAATACGTGGACAGGGATAAACGGAACGATAAAATGCCTGTCATAGAATATGATTACCTGGCGCCTGATAGCGTTGAAGAATTAATGGAATCACTCCCCATCATGGCATCGGCAGTTGGTAAGTCGTATTTGTTGCAACAGCAACTTCCACTGGAAGGCGACTTCAGGAAAACCGGGCACGATTTGCTGATGAATCAACCTGAAATAGTAGCTGGTTTGGAAGTTTTACTCGACAATATCGAAAACAGCCACAGGAAAGTAAAGCTTCTAAAAGCGCATAAGATATATCGTTTTTATCATGATCTAATCGTGTTGTACGGTGTTAAAAACCTCGTAGCTCATTCCGAGGAACTGGGTTTAAGTAATTGGCAAAGCATGTTGGATTTTTTTGCAGATGCCCATCGCGAAGCCTGGGTCAATGTTGGAGGACTGCTAATGCCACGCTCGCGGATGAACAAGCTAACAGATAATATCAAATCTGGTACGATAGATAGTTGGGATAGCGTACATGAAGCGTACAAGCTAATCGGGTCTGATTATAAAAAGGAGAAATTGAAACATGCCTGGGCCAGTATGCTCGAAGTGGCAGGTTACAACCTACCCGACATCGATATGAAAGTATTGCGACAATTATTCAACCGGGCAATTGCTACCCAAGAAATTATTGCCCATAGAATCTATCACTCCCGCGAAAAAGATTACAAAAATCCATTCCGTTTAATGAGTTATGACAATGTAGCAGAGATGGAAGCCGTAATCGGCAAGCTGGATGACAATACCTTTATCAACGAAACGATCACCGCATTAGAAACATTCAAACACGAATCCACCCAACTACTTTCAAGGATTAACTTTTGATTTCAGATCACAGGATTACATGGAATTCGCTATTTAAATTCATCTTGATTTATTTTAAATATTTTAACTGTTAACTTACTTAATTGCGAATTCCATGTAATCCTAATTAACACTAATCCAATTCACGATCATACTTATCGATTCTAAATCTATAACGGCAGCCCGGCATAGATATACCCAACCTAAATGAAAATTATACATTAACTTGGCACACGATAAATGTTGTAATGTATTCCGTGTATTCCCGTAATCCATTATAAATCCGCGAACTTAATTTACGTGACATGGAAAAGAAAAGATGCGCCTGGTGTTTAAAGGACAAATTATATATGGATTACCATGACCATGAATGGGGTACTCCACTGCATGATGACACCAGGTTGTTCGAGATGCTCAACCTCGAAGGGGCACAAGCAGGACTAAGTTGGTACACAGTCCTTACCAAGCGTGAAAACTACCGTGAAGCTTTTGACAATTGGGATGCTAAAAAAATTGCCAAATATGGTGATAAAAAAGTTGCTGAGCTTTTAGCGAATCCCGGTATCATCAGGAACAAGTTAAAGGTGGCCGCTACTATTTCTAATGCCGCGGCCTTCCTTGCCGTGCAAAAGGAATTTGGTAGCTTCGATCATTATATATGGTCGTTCGTAGAGCATCAACCGATCGTTAACCAGTTCAAATCGTTATCACAAGTACCTGCAAAAACCGGCATCTCGGATATGATGAGCAAGGATCTGAAAAAGAGAGGGTTTAAGTTTGTCGGCTCAACGATCTGCTATGCATTCATGCAAGCCGTTGGCATGACGAATGATCATATGATGGATTGTTGGAAAAGATAATAGATTATTAATTTTATCCCGATTGATTATCAATGCTTTATTAAATTCAAAGCTATAATTGTTTATATAAACCGTGTTTTAACGGTGTACCGGGAATAGTGGATAGATTATTTTCGAATAAATTTAAACCCATGGACCCGGTATTAAATATAAATAGTCATAAAAATTACAATACTGTAATGGATAAAATTAAGGTAGCCTTGGTAGACGACCATAAACTATTACGCTCCGGATTGGCTAATCTTATCGATACATTCGATGAGTATGATGTAGTTTTCCAAGCGGATAATGGTATTAGTATGCAGCAGGAGTTGAAAAAAGCCGAGGAGCCTGACATTCTTTTGCTTGACATCGATATGCCGGAAATGAATGGTTATGAAACAGCGCTTTGGCTCAAAGAGAATGCGCCTAATGTGAAAATTTTGGCGTTAAGTATGCACGACAATGAAGAAGCGATTACCCGGATGCTGCAACGCGGCGCTCGCGGTTATATATTGAAAGATACAGATCCGCAAGAACTAACAAAGGCACTCCAAGAAGTATCTGAAAACGGGTATTATTTTAATGATCTCGTTTCCGGTAGATTTTTGCATCGTGCCACCAATTCAACCATTAGTGAAGAACCCAAGTTAACAGAGAGGGAAATTCAATTCTTGAAATTAGCCGCTTCAGAAATGACATATAAAGATATTGCTGCTGAAATGGGATTGAGCTCGCGCACTATAGATGGTTACCGGGATGCCTTATTCATCAAGCTGGATATTAAAAGCCGCGTAGGTCTCGTGCTATACGCCATTAAATACGGAATCGTAAAAGTTTAATAGCGCTACCTTTCAGTTGTAAGATAACTCTTGAGCCGTGATGATGCTACTCGCATACTCACGGTTCACTACTTCAACCTTTACTTTCGTTAAACCACGGTAATAAAAACCCAATCGCTTCGCTGCCGCCTGCGTTAAATCCACCACCCTCTTATTGGCATAATGTAAACGATCCGTGATCCTTACGATCACCCATTTATGATTCCTTAGGTTCGTCACTTTAACATACGTACCTAATGGCAATTTATTATGCGCCGCGGTAAAATCATTATTATTAAATATTTCGCCGTTTGCAGTTTTACGCCCGTTGAATTTATTGGCATAATAGCTGGCTGTCCCAACCTGCGGTGCCTCCTGGGCTTGCGAACGTATGCCGGCCAAAGCCACGAACATAAAAATCAACACACTACACTTAGCAAAAAAATTTATTACTATACCCTTTTTCATACCCGGCCATTTTTGCAAAAACTATGCTAGGATTATCCCTGCTCACAGGTTCTAACAAGAATTTCACATATAACTTT
Source organism: Chitinophaga caeni (assembly GCF_002557795.1). Lineage (NCBI taxonomy): Bacteria > Pseudomonadati > Bacteroidota > Chitinophagia > Chitinophagales > Chitinophagaceae > Chitinophaga > Chitinophaga caeni. Next base: position 5,033,872 of record NZ_CP023777.1, read on the forward strand.
ATTTGTCATATCAAATTAAAACCTTTAATCATTGATAATCAACTCCTTTAAGTCTTGATTATTAACCAGGTCTTCATCTGTTAATGTTCTCAAGAAAAAATAAAGGTTTCTTTGGTCTATACCGGATAAGTTTAACCCGTTTTTGACCAATGGATCCACGGTGGCAGACTGCTCAATACCGGAATTGTAATGGTTAAACACTTGAAATATATCATAAAACCTACCGTCATGCATATAAGGTGGACTTTTCATGATGTTTCTCAAGGTCGGCACTTTGAATTTCATATAATCGCCGGTGTTATTGGTGATTCTCATTCTTCCCACATCATCTAAGAAAGTATTGTAAGGAATACCGTTATTACGGTAAGAAAAATCGGTAAAAAGCGGTTCTTTATGACAGGAAGCACATTTTGCTTTAAACACCTCGTAGCCCGTTTCTTCCTCATAGGTAAAAGATACATTTCCAATATGGTTTATAACGCTGTCGTACTTGGTAGTAAAACTATTTACCGTGGCCATGAACTGGGATAATGCTTTAAATAACCTTTCTGTAGTTACCTGGTCTGTACCGTAAGCCGCTTTAAACATTTTCCTGTAAGTGGCATTTCCTTGTACCTTGTTGATAATATTTTCGAGGGTCTCTCCCATTTCATTAGGATCGGTAAAGGGTGTAAGCGGCTGGATATCCAGGTGGTTAACTCCGCCATCCCACATGAAGTTTTGCTGCCAAATCACGTTGAACATCGTTGGAACGGTGCGGGTTCCGGTTCTATTTTCAACCCCGTGGCTCAGCGGGTGGTCAAAATGTGAGAATGCTGCGAACTGTTGGTGACAAAAGCCGCAGGAAACAGTGCTATCCTTCGACAAACGGGGATCATAAAACAACCGCCTTCCAAGGGCTATACCTTCCATCGTCAATGGGTTATTCTCGAAATTATAAACCGGTTTTGGAAAATAACTAGGTAGATCCAGGGTATATGGTTCCGGCGCAGGTGTTACTTCATCGGTCTTACCCGGTGAGCAGGTATATAACAACCAGCAAAAAGCAAGAAAATATAATATGTAAAGCTTCCTGTTCATTACTCGGAAACGCTTAGTATGGAAAACATTTTACTATAATTCTGATATACGCCGTAGGCAGTTTCCCCGGGAACATGCACAGTTGAAGTTACTTGCAAAGAGATTGGACGTGTACCGTCGAACCATTTTGCAACATCAGCGCTCAATGTTATCTTAACTTCCTGTTGCGCGTTCAACTGTACCGTGTTTACCGGTAACACAATTTCATGTAAAACGCTGTAAGTGCCTTGAAACCCGCCGATGTGTAAAGCAAATGTATGATCCGGCGTATTAGCCGCATCCGACTGCCCTTCTAATTTCGCCATGATATACCCGCTGTTCCAGCTCCAAAACATTCCATGAACGGGATCTAGCGCACCCGATTGAACACCGCTGTTATTTCTCGCGCTATCGACCCCGACTAAAAAAGCTATGGAGGTAATCTTTCCAGCCTTTACATCACTCAATATCAACTGTTTAGATGCCGAAACAGATTCATCAACCAGGAAATAATCGCCGGGTAACCTTTCCTCGCTACCATCAGAATATTTCAGTTTAAAATTACTGAGGTAATATTTGAAGGTAGTGATGCTAAGCCCCTCACCAGAATTGTTTTGATATTGAGTATCATTTAGTCGAAGCGCAGTTCCGTTAAAAACATGGAACATTGACAATTGAATTGTTCCGGTTGCAGCACCGGGTTTTGTGTCGCTATCATTATTACAGGCTACGGAAAGTAGCAGGATAAACAGGGTGGCATATGACTGCAAGCACTTTTTCATACAATAGGATTCTGATATAAGGTACAACAAAAATAGCAATTGGATGGTTGTTGCCTCGGTACCGCGGAAATCAAAAAAGCTACCGGGAATCATCCCGGTAGCCTTCCAATTTTTTCAAAAATCAAGCTTTACAGTAACAGGGCTAATGTGCAGCTATCGTTTTTACTTTATATTTCGAAGCAGCGAAATAATACACCGCTAAGAAGCAAACTAATGGCACGATGAAACCTGTCGCCGTCGAAGTTAACTTGGCAACATACCCCATCAGCAGCGGCACCAAAGCGCCCCCGACAATTGACATTACCAAATACGAAGAAGCCCTTTTAGTGTGAGTGCCCAAATTCTTAATCCCCAAAGCAAATATTGTCGGGAACATGATCGACATGAAGAAGAAAATAGCCGTCAATGCAAAAACGGAAATGGCACCTTTACCCATCATTACAACGATAGATAAGGCGATATTAATTAATGCATAATAACGCAACAATGTGTGCGGCGCTATCTTTTGCATCAAAGCCACCCCGATAAATCTACCCAATGTAAACAATAAGAATCCAATAGATAAAATAATCGCCGCATCCTTACTAGATAAACCGACCCAATATTCCGTTGCATAATTTAAGAATACTGCACCGACACAAACCTGCGCTGCTACGTAAAAAAACTGCGCGATTACACTCCAGATGAAATGGGGCTGTTTCGATAACGGGATATCGATCTTCTCCCCGCTGGTGCTTACTTCTGCCTGTTCTTGAATATCCGGTAATTTCGTTCTCATGAACAAGATAGCTAACAGCAAAACAATCACGCCGAGTATTACGTAAACGTATTGCACGGATGATAAATCGGCTTGTGCTGCGGCTGGGCTACCTTCTTCTTGGAAGAAAAAGAAGCCGCCGATATTCGAACCGATCAATGAACCCAGTCCATTGAAACATTGTGATAAAGTTAGCCTTCTTTCCGAAGTTGCAGGGCTGCCTAAAACAGTTACATAAGGATTGGCCCCGGTTTCTAAGAAAGATAATCCCGATGCCAACACGAAAATGGAAGCCAGGAATGCCAAGTAATTCAGGTAATGTGCCGAAGGATAAAATAAGAACGCGCCCGTAGCAAATAACAACAAACCGAGGATGATACCGCTCTTATAACTATAACGCCGCATTACGATACTGGCAGGAATAGCCCAAATAAAGTAAGCTCCGAAGTAAGCCAACTGTATCAGGTAGGTTTTTTCTTGCGGCACTTCCATTGCTTCCTTGAAATGCTTATTGAGCACATCGAGCAAACCGTAAGAGGCGCCCCACATAAAAAACAGGCTCGTTACCAAGATCAATGGAAAAAGGTACTTGCTGTTTTTGGAAGTGGAATCTGTTGACGTAAACGTGGATGTTGGAGCTCCGCCAGCCATAAATAATTGATTTAGTTGGTGATTGATAGAATCTTTATTTTAACGACCGGTCTAAATGCGTATAACCCCCATCGACATAAATTATCTGCCCGGTAGTGTGCGAAGAGCGGCTACTTATCAAGAATACGCTCATGTCAGCAATCTCTTCCGCGGTGGTCATCCTTTTTCCCAGTGGAATATTGTTCGTGATACTTTTTAGTTTTTCCTTTGGATCCGGTAATGAGTTGATCCATGTTTCATATAGTGGCGTCCATACCTCCGCAGGAATTACCGTGTTGACACGGATATTATAAGGCAGCAGTTCTACGGCCCATTCCCTCGTCAAGGCATTGATAGCTCCCTTGCTGGCGGCATAACCGGAAGTGTTTCCCTGCCCGGTATCAGCCACCTTGGAACCGATATTAAGGATACTACTTCCCTTCGACTGCTTCAGGTAAGGCAAAGCAAAATGCGCCAAGTTGTAATAATGAGATAAGTTTTGCTGTAAAGATTTCATGAATGCTTCGGGGCTGCCGTTTTCCAAACCCACACCATCGTTGGCCCCGGCATTATTGACCAGGCCGTCGATTTTACCATAAGCCTTCACCGTGGCATCAATTAAGTTTTCGCAATCAGCTACAATGCCCAGTTCTGCTTTTACTTGCATAGCTTGACCGCCTTTAGCAGTAATCGCTGCTACTGTTTTTTGATTGTCAGCTTCATTTCTTCCGGCAATCACCACGGTAGCACCTTCGGCAGCAAGAGATTTTGATATGGCTTCGCCGATACCTTTAGCGCCCCCGGTTACGATGATTACTTTTCCATCTAATCCTAAATTCATGATCTTATAATTTTAATTCCGATCCTTACAAGTTGTAAAAACGGATCGCGTTTTCTCCCATGATGGCGACTTTTTCCGCTGTAGTCAAAGGATCTATAAAACGTTCAATAATTTCTTTGATTTGTTGATAACCGCCCCCTAGCAACGAAACCGGCCAATCAGACCCAAACATCAATCGCTTGGGGCCAAATGCTTGCAAAGCAACATCCAGGTAGGGTAATAGATCATCATATTTCCAATTTTTCCAATCCGCTTCCGTCACCAACCCGCTCAACTTGCAACACACATGCTGTTGTTGTGCCAAGTAAGCAATCTCGTCCTTCCAAACAGAAATCTCCTTGTCTTTAATGCCGGGTTTCCCCAGGTGATCCAGTACAAATGCTTGGTTGGGAAATTGTGCAACGAATGGAATAACTTGTTTTAATTGTGTATGGTATACAAGGATATCATATGTAAAATGATGCTTGGCTAGAGCTTTAATTCCCCTTTTAAAATCTTCCTGCAATAAAAATCCCGGATCCTTCTCAGCTTGAACGATGTGGCGAAAGCCTTTCAGCTTCGGGAACTTGGACCATTCCGACAATTGCCTTTCGATATCATCAGCCTTTAAATCAATCCAACCAACAACACCTCGGATAAAGGTGTGTTCGTTAGCTAAATCCAGTAAGAAGCGTGTTTCTAACAATGATTGATCCGCTTGTACGGCAACGCAGGCATCAATACCGTTTGCCTGTAATTCCGCTGCCAAATCACCGGGAAAGAAATCCCTTTGGATCATGGACATATCATCTGTAATCCAAGCATCCTTAACCGGTTCATATTTCCAGAAATGTTGATGCGCGTCGATGCAAATTGACATGGAATTTATTTTTGAAGGCGTAGATATTTAATATTTAAGATATAGCGCAAATTTTATCCATCATGATCCATTTTTCACCCTCCTTGGCAACGGGTAATGCCTGCTGGTATTTCCACATTAAGGCTTCCCATTCCTGGACTTTCGGGTTGGCTGCATCCATGGCGGCTTTCTTTTCGAAGCTAAATTGCTCATCAACTTCCATGATCATAAACAACCTGTTCATGATCCTGTAGATCTCTAGCAATATTACACCGCTGGAAAGAATGCTATCCGCTATTTCCGGCCAAACCGCGGCATGGTATTGCTCGTATTCGGCAATCAGCTTGGGATCGTCCTTTAAATCTAAAGCCATGCAATATCTTCTCGTGCTCATAACCGTGGTTGTTTTGGAGTGATAAATAAAGGGATGCCGCCCTGGCAAAAATGGCGGCATCCCTTGAAAATATTATTGGTAAGCTTCGGCCACTTGTTTAGAAGTGCCCAAACCGTCGATACCTAATTCTATTACATCCCCGGCCTTGATATATACGTTGGGGTTCATTCCCAAACCTACGCCGGCAGGAGTTCCTGTTGAAATAACATCACCCGGAAGTAAAGTCATGAATTGGCTCAAATATGCCACCAGGAAAGGTATTTTGAAGATCAGGTTGGCCGTGGTGCCGTCCTGCATGGTTTTACCGTTCAATGTTAACCAAAGGCGCAAGTTATTTACATCCTTGATCTCATCCTTAGTAACCAACCAAGGGCCTAATGGAGCGAAGGTATCATTGCTTTTACCTTTTACCCATTGACCGCCGCGCTCCAACTGGAAAGCTCTTTCGGAATAATCATTATGCAAGCAGTAACCGGCCACGTAATCCATCGCGTTTTCCTCGTTGACATAACTGGCTTTCTTACCGATCACAACAGCTAGCTCGACCTCCCAATCCGTTTTTTCAGAACCCTTGGGAATGACCAATGCATCATTTGGACCTACGAGAGAAGAAGTTGATTTGAAAAATACGATCGGCTCTTTAGGAATCGCGGCATTGGTTTCCTTGGCATGGTCGGCATAGTTTAAACCGATACATACTATTTTAGATGGCCTTTGAATAGGCGATCCGATCCTCGCATCTGCCGGAACTGCCGGGCAAGATGATTTATTTTGTTCCCACCAGCCAGCTAATCTTTCAAGGCCAGCAGTTTCAAAAAATCTTTCACCGAAATCTTCACCGAAGGCAGACACATCAAATGTTCCCGCCCCGGTAACCACGGCCGGTTTTTCTGAACCCGGCGTTCCGAACCTAGTTAGTTTCATATCTTTTATTAACTTTTTCTAAAAAATCTAATTTGTTTGGCGCCGAGCCTGCCATCCTTTACCCAGATATCAAGCACTTCCATAAATTGTTCGCCGGCTTTAAACCCGAACATCACGCGGTCGTCTTTATCGACCCGGATCGTTGGAACGGCTCCCGGCGGCACGATCGTGCCTTTATTTAAATCGGCGCCGCCGAAAGAATAATGCACCATGATGGAATCATCAACATTCGTTTTCATCGTAAAAACTTTAAAGTCGCTGATGATGCTACCGGATTGTATCTCCTTGCTGTAGCCGGTTACGAAAGAAGCATTTTTATTCGGCTGGCCAAATCCTTTTACCTCTTCAACATAAGTCCAGATTTCTTTCGGCGGAGAGTTATGGTGCAAAATCCTCATGATACCATCTTTTTCGAAAGCGTGGTAATAACGTGTTTGCTTATTCTCTTTTAAAAGAGCTATGTAAGCGCTGTTGGGCTTATCCCACAGCACGCTGTATAGTTCAGCTTCATTATATCCCTGGGCCACTTTCAGGTCGAAAGTTTCCTCTTTGTCTTTACCGTTCAAGCTAAACTTGATATGCACTTTCTGTTCATCTTCATCCATACCCGTGATAGCAACAGCAACCGTTCCGGCAGGTGTTGCAGGTTTGAATTTCAGTGTGTCTTCTCCTTTCTGATCGCTCTTGGAGGATGAGTTGCAAGCCATGGAAAAGCTAACAACAACAGCCATCAAAAGCCAAGCTAAATGTTTCATTGGAATTTGATTTTGTTAGATAATATCCGACAAATCTATTAATTATTCAAGCGAATAAAGCCGCCGTCTATCGGATAATCGCAACCAGTAATGAATCCAGCTTCGTCAGAGCACAGGTAAAGCGCTTGGTAAGCAATCTCGGTAGGCTTAGCCATCCTACCGATCGGCTGTGTCTTAGACAGCTTTTCGAACATCTCTGCTTCTTTACCCGGGTAATTTTTGGAGATAAATCCGTCTACGAAAGGTGTGTGTACCCTGGCCGGGGAAATACAATTGCAACGTATATGGTATGGTAAATAATCTTTTGCGACGGATAAAGTCATTGTCAGCACGGCGCCCTTACTCATAGAATAAGCAAATCGATCCGGGATGCCTACGCTGCTGGCAATGGAAGCCACGTTAAGAATTACGCCGCTATCCTGTTGCTTCATCTGTTCGATGACAGCTAGCATGCAATTATAAGTTCCTTTTACATTGACTTGGTAAACCCTGTCAAAATCTTCTTCCGCCGTGGTGTCCAATTTACCAATATGGGCGATACCCGCACAGTTTACTAATATATCAATCCGACCCTGCCCGGATATAATTTGCTGCATAACTGCTTTTACATCCGTTTGACTGGCCACGTTACATTTATGGTAAGCAGCCTTGTAGCCATCTTGTAAAATGTTGGCCAAGGTCTCGGTACCGGCAGTTTCATTTAGTTCGATAATATTTACGAAAGCGCCTTGCGCAGCGAAACACTGCGAAATTGCTTGCCCGATACCACTTCCGCCGCCCGTAATTACGGCTACTTTTCCATCTAACCTAAACAGATTCATTACACCTTGATTTAAGGGTTCTAAAATACCTAAATAATAAGCCTGCAACAATTGTTTTTTACCCGTATATTGTACTTTCTTGACTAATTTTTATTAATTCAACCAATTGAACGTGAAAAAGATACCTATCCTCTGCCTTTTTCTGATTTGCCGGTATGCATTTGCCCAGCATATCCCCAAGAATCAATACGGTTTAGAAGTGATCAATACGATGGAATTATATCAACAATCCGTTCAAATTGATTCCAATCAATTAATGGTTCCATTGAAAGATTGGCTGCGGGGATTACACTATGATATCCGTTATGCTACCCGGCACAATTTCACAGGTTCCAAACTCTATGACACTGCCTTTGTTTTGGTGAGGCTCCCGGTTGCCAAAGCATTGAAAGCCGTGAATGACAGTTTGCAAAAGATGGGTTACTGCTTATTGATATTCGATGGTTATAGACCTTATAGCGTTACTGAAAAAATGTGGAAAATTGTTCCGGACGATCGCTACGCTGCCGATCCCAAAAAAGGTTCAGGCCATAACCGGGGTGCGGCAATAGATTTAAGTATTTATGACTTAAACCATCATCATCCCTTAAAAATGCCTACCGACTTTGATGATTTTACCGATCTCGCGCATCATGACTATATTATCACTGATCCCGAAGTAAGGAAGAACAGGGCCTTACTAAAAAGCTTGATGGAATGGCAAGGATTCAAAGCATTATCCACCGAATGGTGGCATTATTACCTGCCCGATTATAAAAAATATCCCTTGATGGATGTAGATTTCGAGTCATTAATCGAAGGAAAATAGCCGCAGTAGCCCTTTTACAGCAACTCACAGCAGAAAATACGTTACCTTTGCGGTTCACCAACATCCTATTCAATGACACCAGAACGTTCTGCAAGATTATTATCCGTACTCAACAAACGCCAACCTGACATAACCGTAGTGATGGATAATGTATTTGATCCGCATAACGTTGCAGCAGTAATGCGCTCTTGCGATGCCGTGGGCATACAGGAGATTTATACGCTCAAGAATACGATCCCATTGAAAAAACGCTACGGTTTTAAGAGTTCTTCCAGCGCATCGGAATGGTTGACCGTACATGCCTTTTCAGAAGTAGATGCCTTATTTGATGCGCTACGAAAAAAATATGATACCATCCTGACGACACATTTATCGGATAATGCCAAAACTTTACATGAGGTGAACTTTGCCTCGGGGAGCATCGCCATTGTTTTTGGCAATGAAAAATATGGTGTCAGTGATGAAGTACGTGAAAAATCTGATGGTGACATGATTATCCCCCAGGTTGGAATTATCAAATCGTTGAACATTTCAGTGGCATGTGCAGTAACTATTTATGAAGCATTTAGGCAAAAGCAACTGGCCGGACATTATGATCAACGTCGTTTAAGTGATACACAATTCGAATCCCTCAAAACAGAATGGGGATTTTTACCCGGTGATGCTGAATTTCCGGTTATATGAAGTACCGGGATTCGCGAATCCCGGTAACAAAAAAAGCGATTCCCGGTAACAAAAAAGCGAATCCCGGTAACAAAAAAAGCGAATCCCGGTAACAAAAAAAGCGAATCCCGGTAACAAAAAAAGCGAATCCCGGTAACAAAAAAAGCGAATCCCGGTAACAAAAAAGCGAATCCCGGTAACAAAAAAGCGAATCCCGGTAACAAAAAAGCGAATCCCGGTAACAAAAAAAGCGAATCCCGGTAACAAAAAAAGCGAATCCCGGTAACAAAAAAGCGAATCCCGGTAACAAAAAAAGCGAATCCCGGTAACAAAAAAGCGAATCCCGGTAACAAAAAAGCGAATCCCGGTAACAAAAAAAGCGAATCCCGGTAACAAAAAAAGCGAATCCCGGTAACAAAAAAAGCGAATCCCGGTAACAAAAAAGCGAATCCCGGTAACAAAAAAAGCGATTCCCGGTAACAAAAAAGCGAATCCCGGTAACAAAAAAGGACAACAAAAAATTGCTGTCCTTCATTTCATATTACTACTTGCGATTGGATAGACAAATTACGCGCTACATGTTACACAACCTTCCTCCATCGTACATACTGCGCCTTCAGGCACCTCAAGGGTTTCACCTTCAGCAGATTTTGCAACAACGGGCTCCATGTTCTGACCACCTTGTTTTTCCACGGTAAATTGTACAGCTTGTGCAGCAGCTTGCGTACGTAAATAGTACATACCTGTTTTCAAGCCTTTCTTCCAAGCGTAGAAGTGCATAGAAGTTAATTTACCGGTAGAAGGTGTATCAACAAAGAGGTTCAAAGATTGAGATTGGCAGATATAAGCACCGCGATCAGCAGCCATATCAATCAGGGTACGTTGCTTGATTTCCCAAACAGTTTTGTACAATTCCTTGATATTGGCAGGTATCTCGTTGATTTTTTGGATAGAACCGTTTGCCGCGATGATCTTATTTTTCATATCATTATCCCACAAACCGAGTTCTACCAAGTCTTTCAACAAATGTTTATTCACGACAACGAACTCTCCGCTCAATACTCGGCGGGTATAGATATTAGATGTATACGGTTCAAAACATTCATTGTTACCCAAAATTTGCGAAGTGGAAGCAGTAGGCATCGGCGCTACCAATAAGGAATTGCGCACACCATGTTTCACAACATCATCTTTAAGCGTAGCCCAGTCCCATCTTTCAGTAGGAGTCACACCCCACATGTCAAACTGCATGATTCCTTTAGACAATGGTGAACCGGCGAATGTTTCATATGCGCCTTCTTTGATGGCTAAATCCTTAGAGGCAGTCATGGCAGCGAAATAAATCGTTTCAAAGATTTCTTTGTTGAGTTGTTTCGCTTCCTCGCTTTCAAAAGGCAAACGCATCAGGATAAAAGCATCGGCCAAACCTTGCACCCCCAAACCAACCGGGCGGTGACGCATGTTGGAATTGCGGGCTTCTTCAACAGGATAATAGTTATAATCGATGATCCTGTTCAGGTTAACTGTTGCCTGGTAAGTTACTTCGTAAAGGCGTTCATGATCGAATTGACCTTCATTCACGAAGCGGGGCAATGCGAGTGATGCCAAGTTACAAACCGCCACCTCGTTAGCATCCGTGTACTCGATGATCTCGGTACAAAGGTTAGAACTCTTGATAGTCCCGAGGTTTTGCTGGTTAGATTTCGCGTTTGCAGAATCTTTGTATAACAAGTAAGGATTACCAGTCTCGATCTGCGCTTCCAGGATGGCGAACCATAACTCCTGTGCCTTGACCGTTTTACGGGCGCGACCTTCTTGCTCGTATTGCGTGTATAATTTTTCAAATTCCGGTCCCCATGTTTCGTGTAAACCCGGTGCTTCATGCGGGCAGAACAAGCTCCAATCGCCGTCAGACTCCACACGTTTCATAAATAGGTCAGAGATCCACAGTGCATAGAACAAATCGCGGGCACGTAATTCTTCCTTACCGTGGTTTTTACGCAGGTCCAGGAATTCGAAGACATCGGCATGCCAAGGCTCCAGGTAAATAGCGAAAGCGCCTTTACGCTTGCCACCACCTTGGTCAACATAACGCGCAGTGTCGTTGAAGACACGCAACATCGGGATGATACCGTTGGAAGTACCGTTGGTACCACTGATATAGGAACCCGTAGCACGGATATTGTGAATGCTTAAACCGATACCTCCGGCGCTTTGAGAAATTTTGGCTGTTTGTTTCAGCGTATCGTAAATACCTTCGATGCTGTCGTCTTTCATGCTCAGCAAGAAACAGCTACTCATTTGCGGTTTAGGGGTACCGGCATTAAACAAGGTAGGTGTTGCATGCGTGAACCAACGTTCAGACATCAGGTTGTAAGTTTTGATCACGCTCTCGATATCATCTTTATGAATGCCAACAGCCACGCGCATGATCATATGTTGCGGACGCTCGGCGATCTTACCGTCAACTTTGAGCAAGTAAGAACGTTCCAAAGTTTTGAAACCAAAATAGTCGTACGCGAAATCACGATCATAAATGATATTAGAATCGAGCGTATCCGCATTTTTCTTGATGATTTCATACACCTCATCACTTAATAATGGAGCAGGTTTGCCCACTTTAGGATCGATGTATTCATATAATTTCTTCATCGTTTTGGAAAACGACTTCGTAGTGTTCTTGTGTAAGTTACTTACCGCGATGCGGGAAGCCAACAAAGCATAATCCGGATGCTTGGTGGTGAGTGATGCGGCTGTTTCGGCAGCGAGGTTATCCAACTCGGTGGTCGTGACGCCATCGTACAAACCAAGGATCACCTTCTTTGCTACATCTATCGCATCAACATAATCGGGGTTCAATCCGTAGCACAACTTCTCAATACGTGCCGTAATCTTGTCAAATTTAACAGATTCCTTACGGCCATCTCTTTTAATAACAAACATACGCGGTAAATTTTATGGGTAGTAATAATATTTTTCAATTGGTATTTGATTGCGCGCCTGTCATGCCTGTCTGCCGAGGTTCGCGGCTGTCTGCCGAGGTTCGCGACTGTCTGCCGAGGTTCGCGGCTGTCTGCCGAGGTTCGCGACTGTCTGCCGTGGTTCGCGGCTGTCTGCCGTGGTTCGCGGCTGTCTGCCGAGGTTCGCGAACCTCGGCTGCAAAATCTAAAAATCTTCATCGAGACTAAACGTCTGGGCATCCTTGTTACCGCCCAAAACGCCGGCTTTTTGATAATCACCGACCCTCTTCTCGAAGAAGTTCGTTTTACCTTGCAATGAAATCATCTCCATGAAATCAAACGGGTTGGCAGTGTTAAACATTTTCTTACAACCCAGTTCCGACAACCAACGATCCGCAACGAACTCGATATACTGGCTCATCAACTCGCTATTCATCCCGATCAGGGCAGCAGGTAAAGCATCGATAATAAATTCTTTCTCAATAGCAACGGCATCCCCGATGATTTCATGCACTTGCGTTTCGGATAATTTTCCTTCCAACATGCTGTATAACAAGCAAGCAAATTCACAGTGCATCCCTTCATCGCGGCTGATCAATTCGTTTGAGAAAGTTAAACCCGGCATTAAACCGCGCTTTTTCAACCAGAAGATAGAACAGAAGCTACCGGAGAAGAAAATGCCTTCTACCGCGGCAAAAGCTACGAGGCGCTCTGCAAAATTCCCGTTCTCAATCCAACGCAAAGCCCATTCTGCTTTCTTCTTCACAGCAGGAACAGTTTCTACGGCGTGGAACAAACGGTCTTTCTCTGCCGGATCTTTCACGTAAGTGTCGATCAGCAATGCATATGTTTCGGAGTGAATATTTTCCATCATGATTTGGAAACCGTAAAAACAACGGGCTTCCGGGATTTGAACTTCGCTCATGAAGTTCACGGCCAGGTTTTCATTAACAATACCGTCACTAGCAGCGAAAAAAGCTAATACATGGGAAATAAAATGACGCTCGCCATCCGACATATTCGCCCAATCTTTTAAGTCGCCGCTCAAATCAATCTCTTCAGCAGTCCAAAAACTAGCCTCATGCCTCTTGTACATTTCCCAGATCTTGGGATAATTAATCGGTAATAAAACAAACCTGTCTTTGTTTTCTTTTAGAAGTATCTCATTCTCGTTGTTCATATAGATAATATTTTTGGCAACAATGTGTGAAAAAATTCAAATTACTGCCGTTCCCGTACCAGCAAAGAGTACGTGGTAAAAGATTAGGTGATGTACACCCGGGCCAAATACCTTGGAACGCGAAGGTTTCGACATAAACGTTGCATTGGCAGGTCTCCTGGCTTTCCTTCCCGGTACCGCACCTTCCCCGTTGGTTAAGCGAGTGGTCAGTGGATTTTGGGCAACGGATAATGAACCATTCATTATCGGAATCACAGTAGCGCGTCTGCTCGTGAGTTTCACACGATTCCCTTTTCATCTCTCTTTGCTAAGAACCATTGCAACGAAGTCAAGAACTATTGCAAATGTAATGATCAAGAAATGCCCCGGTCGATAAAGTTGCTAACAGGTGTTAATAAAAGTTTTAAACTTTTTGTGAAGCTAATAGGGGTAAAGGTTACAGTAATTTTAGTGCCTTTTCATCAACTTTTTTGGCATGGTAATAATTAATAATCTGTAATAAACACATTTTATAGGCAACAATATTCCATTCATTTTTTCTTACTAAAATGACACTCTCCTTCAATAAGTTATAGCATTTCCTGGATGGACCCCTACCTTGTAAAAAACTAAATCCGCGGAACCTTATTTTTGAACTTTTCCCGGATTACATCCTGCACGGGCACACCATCAATTTTACTTTCCAGCCAGGAGATAATATCGAGGTAAAGAAAGGATCTTCTTTCATATGGATTTTTGGAAAGTTCTACCAAGCGATCTTTTAAATCGATGAATGCTGCCCTTAATGCTTTCGGATGCGCATAAATGTTCTTACGGAGGAATTTCAATATCTCTTCCATGACCAAACCCAAATCTTTATTCTTGGCAATGAAATGGTAAACGGATTTTATTAAATATTCTACCAGGCTATAATTCTCCAGTTCATAATGCGCGATCAGGTGTAATATCCTCGCGAAGCATTGGATATCTGCACGCAAATTACCGATACGTAAGTGTATGATTTTATTTAGATAAACAATGGCATTATTATTATCCCCGCTACCGAAATACAAACAGGCTATCTTGTAATAAAAAACTAATACACGGTGTTGGTCCACCGTTAATTGGTGCTGGCAAATTTGCTCTTCAACCTCGGGAACCAGCGAAAGTCCTTCGGAGAAAGTCCCCATCATGAAATGCTGGTTGATCTTGGCCGTGTAGATATATACAAAAGCGCTGGTAGCGGTACTTTCATTAAACATATCCTTGTTATTAGCCGTATAATCTTCCAAGGCATGCAAAACGTCTGCAAACCGCTCACCGTTTGCATTGTAAAAGTGCGCCGTCAGCAAATTATGCATCCCCTTGATATAAAGATCCGGATCATTTTTCTTGAGAGACGGATATTCATCGCATAAGTCCACCCACTTCTGCGTATACCGGTAATACATTAAGAAATCCTGCAAAATATAGTAATACCAGCAATAGGCTTGATAGAAATAAATCTTTTCATAGAAACTCAACTCGGACGGCATATTAGAATTGAGGCTGATGTCAAAAAAACTCTTGATCATCAACACATCTTTCTCATTGCGGGCATGGCCCAGCTTCAGGTAAAGACCGTACATACGTAAGGCCAAAGTGGAAAGTCGGCTCACGTTCGTAAGGTGCGCATTGAGCATGATTGATTCCTCGCTCAGTTCATCAGCCCTATTTTCCAAGCTCCGGGTAATGTGCCGGGATTCGATCAGTTTCTCAAATTCTATAATTTCAAACCAAAGCAGCACTTCCTCCTGTTCCTTGGCACTAGCTTTTGCCTTGGAAAGTAATTTTAAACTTTGCGTATATAAACCTTTGTTATACAGCACCCTAGCATAATCGATCTGCTCCCTTAAATCGATCATCGGATCTTTCTGCTTGTACAATAAGCGTAAACTTGTCAATAATTGTTTATATAAATGCGCCTTTACATTTGATAATTGTTGTTTTTTAATCCCGGGCGTTTTTTTCAGCAGTTGCTCCTCATCGTAAGTATTCAAGCGATCCATCGCGTTGAATAATTGTATGAAAAGTACATCTTCCTTGGAATTATTCTTGTTAAACGCCAACTGAAAATTCCTTTTCTCTGCTTTCGTCAAGGTTTTTATCAATATAAATAAGGCATCGTTCTGGCTGTTGGGCATCGTTGAAAGATGTTTATAAAATACTAGTTATCAATTCATTACATCCTCTAAAGGGCGGTTGTATATCGTAAATAGATGAAAAGTCACCATATACCGTAAGGCTGTTGACCGTTAGATTTGAGTAAACGTTATCGAAGTTACCGATTATTACAAAAATAGGAAACGGCATACAAAAGCAAATACTAAAGTAATTTACGAATGGGAAAAACATTATTTGACAAAATTTGGGAGAACCACGTTGTAGCGAGCCAACCAGGGCACCCGGATGTAATTTACATCAACACGCATTTTATCCACGAAGTAACCAGCCCGCAGGCCTTCGATGGTTTGCGTAAAAGGGGCATCCCTGTTTTCAGACCCAATAAGACCCGCGCCACTGCCGACCATAATGTGCCTACGATGGATCAGCACCTGCCGATCAAGGAAGCATTGAGCCGCAAACAGGTTGAAATGTTAACTGAAAACACCGCGGCTTTCGGCGTAGAGCTATACGGACTCGGCCATCCGTATCAAGGTATCGTTCACGTAATCGGGCCGGAGCTGGGCATTACCCTACCGGGCATGACCATCGTTTGCGGTGATAGCCACACTAGCACGCACGGCGCTTTCGGCGCTATCGCATTCGGTATCGGTACTTCCGAGGTAGAACAAGTTTTGGCAACACAATGTATCCTTCAATACAAACCGAAAAGGATGAAAATTGAAATCAACGGCCAGTTAAAACCGGGCGTGGTTTCGAAAGACATCATCTTATATATTATCTCCAAGATCTCTGCCTCTGGCGCTACCGGTTATTTCGTGGAATATGCCGGGGAAGCTATCCGTAGCCTGAGCATGGAAGCCCGCATGACCATCTGCAACATGAGCATCGAAATGGGCGCCCGCGGCGGTATGATTGCCCCTGATGAAGTAACATTCGATTATATCAAGGGTCGCGAATTTGCACCCCAAGGCGCTGATTGGGACAAAGCCCTGGAATATTGGAAAACGTTGTATTCGGATGCAGATGCTCAATTTGAGAGTGTATTAACATTCGAGGCCGATGATATTGAACCGATGATTACCTACGGCACCAACCCGGGAATGGGCATGGGTGTAACACAACACATCCCGGCGCTTACCGAGATCGCGGAACATGAAAAACCGTCCTTCTCGAAATCCCTCTCCTATATGGACTTACAACCGGGCAGCCAATTGCTCGGCAAGAAAGTGGATTATGTATTTATCGGTAGCTGCACCAACAGCCGTATCGAAGACTTACGCCAGGTGGCCGAGTTTGTGAAAGGTAAGCAGAAGGCCGATGATGTAACCGTATGGATCGTTCCGGGTTCCAAGCAAGTGGAAGCGCAAGCTATTGAAGAAGGTATTGATAAAGTATTTGAATCTGCCGGGTTCCAATTGCGCCAACCGGGATGCTCCGCTTGCCTGGGCATGAACGAAGACAAAATTCCCGCTGGAAAATATTGTATCTCTACATCTAACAGGAACTTCGAAGGAAGGCAAGGCCCTAATGCCCGCACTTTCCTGGCTAGCCCTTTAACGGCTGCCGCAGCCGCCATCACCGGTAAAGTAGTAGATGTAAGGGAAATGTTAGCATCATAAAATTAAACTTATGTGGAACGCAACTTTATATAAAGAACAGCACGCCTTCGTATTCGAATATGGTAATGACCTCCTTTCGTGGTTAGATCCCAAGGAAGGGGAGCATATACTGGACGTAGGTTGCGGTACAGGAGAATTAACGGCCAAGATCGCCGAACCTGGAGCGATCGTTACAGGGATCGACCAATCCCCGGAAATGATCGAAAGCGCCCGCAGCCACTATCCTGAACTCCGCTTCGAAGTAGCAGACATCACGGAATTAAGCTTGGGCCAAGAGTACGATGCCATCTTTTCAAACGCTACCCTCCATTGGGTCCTGGAAAAGGAAAAAGCCGCAGCTCAAATGCGCAGGCATCTTAAACCCGGCGGCAGGCTGGTTTTAGAAATGGGGGGATTGAATAATGTAAAGTCGCTATCAGATGCCGTAAGCAAGGAATTGTTGAAAAGCAATTACGCCTTTCCCGCGGTATGGTACTTCCCTTCTGCAGCCCGGTATACGACCGTTTTGGAACACCAAGGATTAACGATCAGGAAAGTAATGTACTTCGACCGGGAAACGGAACTGAAAGACGGCGAAAATGGCATCGTGGAATGGTTGGAAATGTTTGGCGGTCATTTCTTCGTGAATGTACCCCCGGCCGAAAAACAACGCATCATGTACACCGTGCAAGAGAACCTGCGACCCACACATTTCCGTGACGGTAAATGGTTCCTCGATTATAAACGCTTGCGTATCCACGCCGAAAGACCGGCAAGTCATTAATTATTAAACAGAACAAGGAAGTAAAAATATTATGGATAAAACTTTTAAGAACCTGGTGTCAACGGTAGTACCCGTTCCAATTGAAAATATCGACACGGATCAGATTATCCCGGCACGTTTCCTAAAAGCCACGACCAGGGATGGTTTTGGTGAAAACTTATTCCGCGATTGGCGCTATAACGAAGATGGTTCTCCCAAACCGGATTTCGTGCTGAACAACCCTATCTATAGCGGGGAAATCCTAGTAGCAGGCAAGAACTTCGGTTGCGGTTCTTCGCGGGAACACGCGGCTTGGGCCATCGGTGATGCCGGGTTCAAAGTTGTAGTGAGCAGCTTCTTTGCCG
The DNA here is from genome assembly GCF_002557795.1 of Chitinophaga caeni. NCBI lineage: Bacteria > Pseudomonadati > Bacteroidota > Chitinophagia > Chitinophagales > Chitinophagaceae > Chitinophaga > Chitinophaga caeni. The sequence goes on from NZ_CP023777.1 coordinate 5,052,155, forward strand.
ATATCTTCAAGAACAATGCCTTGAACAACTTCATCCTTCCGGTACAGGTAACCGATGAATATTTAAATAAAATTTTTACAGCGGTGGAAGCCGATCCCAAAGCTACCCTTTCCGTAGACTTGGAAGCGCAAACCATCACGATCACCAGCACGGGGGAATCGGCACAATTCGACATCAATCCTTATAAGAAGACTTGTTTGTTGAACGGTTATGATGATATCGATTACCTGCTGAACCTCCGCCCGGAAATTGAAAATTACGAAGCTAGCAGACCATTTAATTTCTAATCCTACAACGCATTTATAAGAATCAACGAACATGGGTATTTCGAAAAAAATATTAGTCATCCCGGGAGATGGAATCGGTCAAGAGGTTACAACCTGGGGTAAAAAGGTGTTGGAAACAATAGCGGATAATTACGGTCATCAATTCACATTTGATGAAGGTATCATGGGGCATGTTGCCATCGAAGCAACCGGGGAACCTTTGCCTGCCGAAACATTAGAAAAGGCAAAACAATCCGATGCTATCTTATTCGGCGCCATCGGTCATGCCAAATATGATAATGATCCTACCCTGAAAGTACGGCCGGAACAAGGTTTGCTGAAAATCAGGAAAGAGCTGGGACTCTATGCCAACCTTCGCCCGATCAAATTATTCGATGACTTGCTGCAAGCATCGAGCATTAAGCCCGAAATACTTCAAGGTGCCGACATCCTGTTCTTCCGCGAATTGACCGGGGATGTATACTTCGGGGAGAAGAAACGCTCCGAAGACAGGAACACTGCTTCGGACCTGATGATCTATCATAAATACGAAGTAGAACGCATTGCCCGGAAAGCATTCGAGGCTGCCCGTACCCGCAAAAAGAAATTATGCTCAGTAGATAAAGCCAACGTATTAGAAGCTTCCCGCTTATGGCGCGAAGTTGTTCAAGAGTTAGCCAAGGAATATCCCGATGTAGAAACAGAACACATGTTCATTGATAATGCGGCCATGCAGCTCATCAAGGATCCGAAACGCTTCGACGTAGTTGTAACAGGTAACTTATTCGGTGATATCCTGACCGATGAGGCTTCCCAGGTAGCCGGCTCGATGGGTATGCTCGCTTCGGCTTCCGTGGGCGACAAGGTCGGGTTCTACGAGCCGATCCACGGTTCCGCGCACGATATCGCCGGGAAAGGGTTAGCGAACCCGCTCGCTTCTATCCTCTCTGCCGCGTTGCTGCTTGATATCTCTTTCGGTTTACAAGAAGAATCGCAAAGGATCATCAAGGCTGTAGATGCAAGTTTACGCCAAGGTTTCCGCACCATGGACATCGCCACCAAGCATACGGAAAATCAATTCTTGCTGGGTACGGAAGCCATGGGATTGAAAGTGATCGAAAACTTAACCTGATAACACCAATTTTAGCAGCCTTTCAACATAAAATTTCAAACAATGGATAATAATCGCGTTTATATATTTGATACTACCCTGCGTGACGGGGAACAAGTTCCGGGTTGCCAGTTGACGACCGTTGAGAAGATTGTCGTCGCAAAGGAATTGGAAGCACTGGGAGTTGATATTATCGAAGCAGGTTTCCCCATTTCCAGTCCCGGCGATTTCCAAAGCGTGGTGGAAATCTCCAAAGCCGTTTCCGAGCCGGTTATCTGCGCTTTGACACGTGCCAACACCGCGGACATTGACGCCGCGGCAGAAGCACTGCGTTTTGCCAAACGTGGCCGTATCCACACGGGTATCGGCGCCAGCGATATGCACATTAAATACAAGTTCAACAGCACCCGTGAAAATATATTGGAACGTGCCGTAGCTGCCGTAAAATATGCCCGTAAATTTACTGACGACGTGGAGTTTTACGCGGAAGATGCCGGTCGTGCGGATATTGAATACCTCGCGCAAATGGTAGAAGCAGTTATTGCTGCCGGCGCTACCACCGTGAATATCCCGGACACAAACGGTTATTGCCTGCCCGATCAATACGGTGCTAAAATTAAATACCTGGCAGATAACGTGAAAAACATCGATAAAGCCATTATCTCTGTTCACTGCCACAATGACCTTGGCTTAGCTACCGCCAACTCGATCGCGGGAGTAGTCAACGGCGCCCGCCAGGTAGAATGCACAATTAATGGTATCGGTGAAAGAGCGGGAAATACTTCGTTGGAAGAAGTTGCGATGATCTTTAAAACACATCATGCCCTCGGTTACCAAACCAATATCAACTCTAAAAAGATATACGGCATCAGCAACCTCATCTCGCAAATGATGCGCATGCCCGTACAGCCGAACAAGGCTATCGTAGGTAGAAATGCCTTTGCTCACAGCTCCGGCATTCACCAAGATGGTGTTTTGAAACACAGGGAAAACTACGAAATCCTGAATCCGGAAGACCTGGGTATTCAATCCAACTCCATCATCCTTACTGCACGCAGTGGTAGGCACGCATTGAAACATCACTTGGAAAGACTGGGTTACAAGATCGACAAGATCAACCTGGATGAAGTGTACCAACGCTTCCTCGAAATGGCCGACCAGAAAAAAGAAATTAACGACCACGATTTGTTGGTATTAATGGGCGACGGTTCTGATTCCAATTATGATGATGATGCGATCAAGGTAACCCTGTTGCAAGTGGTTTGTGGAGATCCTTTAAGACCGATGGCAACCGTCAGGCTGAAAATCAAAGGTGAAGAAAAAGAAGCCAGCTCAACGGGGAATGGTCCGGTAAATGCCACCTTAAACGCTATTCATGAAATCGTTAAAGACGAAATCGAGTTGGATGAGTTTAGCGTGCAATCCATGCGCGGCGGTAGCAACGATGTTAGTAAAGTAAATATGCATGT